>NZ_JBFXGG010000017.1:0-40829 GCF_050178255.1 Desulfococcus sp.
AGGCGGAGCGGAAAGCCGCCGAGGAGAAGGCTGCCGCCGAGAAGGCCGAGGCGGAGCGGAAAGCCGCCGAGGAGAAGGCTGCCGCCGAGAAGGCCGAGGCGGAGCGGAAAGCCGCCGAGGAGAAGGCTGCCGCCGAGAAGGCCGAGGCGGAGCGGAAAGCCGCCGAGGAGAAGGCAAGGGCGAAAAAAAAGGCCGATCCAGTGGAAAAAGCCGTCCGGTATACGGTTGCCTGTCTGGCGGTCGTTTTTACCTTGATCGTGGCTGCCAGTTTCTCAAACCACTCCCGATATTACCTGAGATCCGACGGCGATGCATTGGCGGTGTGGAAGGGCCGATTCTCTCCGGTTGGAACAGTTCGGATTGCCAAGCTTTCCGGAATGTCCATGCCGTCTGCCCTCAAGGATGTCTATACCCGGACGGAAGCGCTCACACTGATCCTGGACCATTATATTTCAAAAGCCGACGCACTCTTCGCAGAGGAGGCGCCAGACCTTGAGCAGATCCATTCATACCTGATGGAAGCGCAGACTTTTGCCTTTAACGATGAATATCGGAATGCGGTGGAAACGCGGCTGATCAGGGTCTCTTTCATGGAGACGCTTTTCAGGGCTGATGCGGCGATTGCCAAGGGAGGCCCGGCGGATCTTCAAAAAGCCCTCGAGATCCTTCAGGAGGCTGCGGCCCTCGATTTGACCGAGCAACAAGCTTTGATCGTTGAAAAACGGCTTGAGACCGTCAAGGGTATCCTGGACGGGGCCCAGGCGATTACCGGCGCCGCACCCGGGACGGCAGCCCCTGAACAGGCACCTGAACCCGGGGCCTCCGTTCCGGATCAACATTCTACGGAAACGATATCTGAAGACGGAAAATCTGAAATGACCATCTGAGGTATCGCATCAGACCGCTGTACACAAAAGCGAATTGCAGGCCCGGTTTCCCGCAGCTGCAATTCGCTTTTTATATTTCCCTTTCAACTTTCGACTTTCATGGCACCGGCCGATAAAAGTCGAAATTTGAGTTTCCCCCTCGTTTTGCCCCGGCACTTTCTGAAAGGAGTTTTTAATGGATGTTGTTTTATGGGAAAAAAAGAACAATGTGGGATGGTTGACGCTCAATTGCCCCGAAACCAGAAATGCACTCTCCCTGGAGATGATCGGGACGATTCAGGCCCAATTGAATCAACTTCGGAACCGTGAGGATATCAGGGCGCTCGTCGTCCGTGGAAACGGCCCGGTTTTCTGTGCCGGACACAATTTGAGGGAATTGACCGACGTCATGTCCGAAGTCGGGCGCCTACGGCAGATTTTTATGGCGTGTTCCGAAATGATGCTCACCTTGCAGGCGTTGCCGCAGCCGGTAATCGCTCAGGTGCACGGCATCGCGACTGCAGCCGGATGTCAGTTGGGGGCGGCCTGCGATCTGGCCGAGGCTGCGGCTTATCGTTATGCGACGGAATCCATGGTGGTCAACAGCATGGACATGGATGCCGGGGAAGGCATCTCCGCCTTTCTGGAAAAGCGGTCGCCGGTATGGAAAAAGCGAGACCGATAGGTCGGACCGACGGCGTTTTTTCCCTTGGTGGGTGCGGCAAAAAAAGGGAGCAGAATATGATATCTGCTCCCTTGGAGAAACGAAGAACGAAGGGTGTAAGAAGAGACTACCGTTTCGAGAACTGGAAGCGCGCTCTTGCACCTTTCTGACCGTATTTTTTCCGCTCCTTGACCCGAGGATCGCGTTTCACAAAACCTGCTTTTTTCAGAATCGGTCTCAAATCCGGATCCATCTCGATGAGCGCCCGCGTCAGGCCATGACGAATCGCGCCGACCTGTCCCGATATACCCCCTCCGGACACGGTGACGTTGATGTCAAAGCTGTCTATATTATTGGTGATGTTAAGCGGTTGGATCAGGGTCAGCCGCATCGATTCCGTTGGAATGTAATCCCCGATTTCCCGGTTGTTGATCAGGATCTTCCCTCTGCCGGGTTTTATCCAGGTTCTGGCTACTGCCGTTTTGCGTCTTCCTGTTGCGTAAAAAACCGTTTCTTTTTCCATGAATTGCCTCAATCGATTGGATCAGTGATTTTAAACAAGGGATCTTCAGATTTGAATCAGAATTCCAGAACCTCGGGTTGCTGCGCGGTGTGTGGATGATCGCTGCCGGAATACACCTTCAGCTTTTTGATCAACCGTTTACCCAGTCTGTTCTTGGGCAGCATTCCCTTGACGGCGAAGCGGATGATGTCCTCCGGTTTTTTGTTCAGCAATTCTTTGGCAGTGGTCGCCGTCAGTCCGCCGGTATAACCGCTGTGCCGGTAGTAGGTTTTCTGCTCCATTTTGCGGCCGGTCAGGACGATCTTGTCCGCATTGATAACGACGATATTATCGCCGGTATCCACATGGGGTGTAAACAATGGATGATGCTTGCCGCGGATTCGATGTGCGATTCTGCTTGCCAATCTGCCCAATACGATGCCGTTGGCATCGACGACATACCATTTGCCGATCTTGTCTGATTCTTTGGCGCTATATGTATATTTTTTCACCGTATTCCACTCCCTGTCATTTATATAATCAGATATACATAGAATAAGACTTGCATATTGTCAATAAAAAATAATGCCCCCACTATCATCCGGGAATTGACATGACGTTTCGCCTTTACTAAACTTTGCTGAACTTGTAAACGGATTTTCGACCGAAAAACGGGCGATACGGATGGGCGTTACGGCAGGAAGGCCATATCCATCGGCCGCTGGTGCGATCGGAGCGTCAATGGCTCCATCGGAATCTTTTATCTTGCTATCCATAATGCACAGGAAACATTTTTAATGTCCCTTGAAATCGAAGTCAAGTTTTACCTGGATCCGAGCCTGCTTTCTCGCGGTGAGATTCTGGATCGTATTGAAGTGTTGGGGGGGCGTTCCGACGGTCGAATCTTTGAGCGAAATATTCGTTTCGAAGATAAGGCAAACAGCCTTTTGGAGCGGAACGCCCTGTTGCGGTTACGAAAAGACCGCCGTGCCAGATTGACCTTCAAATCGGAAGTTCCCGGCATCTCGGCTCAGGACCGGGAGCGGTTTAAGATATTCGAGGAACTCGAGATCGAGGTCAGTGACTTTGCCGTCACGACACAGATTCTCGAAGCCCTTGGATTTCATCCTGTCCAGATTTACGAGAAATGGCGGGAGACATTCGTGATGGGGGAGTGCCTTATCTGCATGGATACCCTGCCATTTGGAGAATTTCTCGAAATCGAGGGGAAACGGGAGACCATCCCCGGGCTGGCCGATCGCATCGGCCTCGACTGGGATCGACGGATTCTCGAAACCTATCTGGGCATTTTCGCCCAACTGAGGACGGCCTTGGAACTGCCCTTTTCCGATGTAACATTCGATCAATTCCGAGGGTTCTCCGGCGGCACAACGCCGGAGGATCTTTCAGTTCATATCCGCCGGTTTGAATCCAGTCGACAGCGGCCGGAGCACTTGACGTCATGACGCTGGATACGATTTCGGTCTTTTCGCTCAATATCCGATTCGGTCTTGCAGATGACGGGCCCAACGCCTGGCGTTTCAGGAAAGCGGTGTTCCCCGCTCTGATAGAACAGTATCCGTCTGATTTCAAGGCCTTTCAAGAGGTGAACAATTTTCAGGCCGATGATCTGGCGGCAATGCTTCCCGATTATGACCACGTGGGCCGGCGGACCCCCGCGCCCCCCTTCTGGCAGAACAACATCATTTTTTATCGACGACCGTGGCAGTGTCATCATGTCGACCATTTTTTTCTGAGCCCCACCCCGGATATCCCGAGCCGTTTTCGAAAAAGCCGATGGCCTCGGCAATGCACCCTGGCCGTTTTCGAGAGAAAAGGGCGGCAGGTGGTTTGCGTCAATACCCATTTCGATTTCAACGAAGAGGTGCAGGCCGACAGTGCGGCGGTCATTCTGGATCGCCTTGACCGTCTGGAGCTCAACGCCTCGACGATTCTGACGGGAGATTTCAATGCATCTCCGGAAAGTCGCTGCCACCAAGTGTTTATCGAGGGAGATCCGGAGGCGGGCACGGCGGATGGGCGCCGATTCCGTAACGCCTTCGAGCCGCCTTATCCGGCAACGCACCACGGATTTTCAGGAGCCCGGATCGGTGATCACATTGATTGGATACTCTATCGGGGCGATCTTCGGCTGAACTGTGCCAAGGTGATTTACCATACCGTTGACGGACGTTATCCATCCGATCATTTTCCGTTGTGGGCGGAATTTCATTGGGCATCTTCGAAAGGATGAGGATCAACATCACTGTGTTGACGGCGTCGCCTTTCGTCTTCGGATATGAATCGCATCGCCGATTCCGACGTCCAGACATTGGTGAGCATTGCCGCCGCTGACGGCGATTTCGAGATAACCCCGGCTGCCGATCAGGGCAAGGCACCTTTTCGCATCAGGAGCGCCATAGGCGTGGGAAAGGCCCGGCAGCCTGATGTCGCGGATCTGAATCTCAAAGGGCGCCCCCGATGGTGCCAGCCGGTCCAGATCAAGGTGGTGGATGTCGGTTAGAAGGTTGCCGAAACGGTCGGCCCCGATGACGGTGCCCACGAGGGTTCCATCGGGAAATCTTCGAGGTGCCGAAAGCTCGATGGGGACCATCTGCTGAAGCGAAATCGGGGGACCCAGGGCTTCGGTGGACACGCCCCGAAGCAAATGGGCCGCTACCGGAGCGAAGATGTCCCGACCATGGAAGGTATGACTGACCTTTGGGAGGAAAAAATCGGAATTGTCGACGCGAACGAGGGTCTCGACCGCCGCTTCCTGAAGCAGGGGGAAAAGAATGCCGTTATCCGGAGCGATAAAACGGTGGCCGCCCGCATTGGCCGCCAGAATATGCCTGTCAGTGCCTACTCCCGGATCGATGACACAGACATGCACGGTCTTCTCCGGAAAATAGCGGAAAGCGGCCCGGATCATTCGCGCGGCCGCGGAAACGTCCTGGGGCGGGATGTCATGGCTGATATCGATGATTGTGGCGGTCGGATGAAGCGTCAGAATGACGCCTTTCATGACCCCGACGTATTCATCGGATAATCCAAAATCCGTCAACAATGTCGCACAGTTCACAGCAGCATCCTCGTCTATTCCTCCCGATCGAAGAGGGGATCCTTGCGGCAGGTGATGGAGAGATGTCTGCAGGCGGCCTCGGAGGCTCGGCGGCCTGAGCTGGTTCTTGTGACAAAACCTGTTTTCAGCAGGTAGGGTTCGACGACATCCACGAGGGTGTCCGTCTCTTCCTGCAACGTCGCTGCGATGGCTTCGATGCCCACCGGGCCGCCGCTGTAAAAACGGATGATGGTTTCCAGGTATCGGCGATCCAGAGCGGTCAGTCCCGCTTCGTCGACGCCTTCGAGGGTCAGCGCTTGAGCCACCGTCGCTTTCGAGATGACGCCGTCGCCGCGGACTTGTGCGTAATCCCGTACGCGTTTGAGGAGCCGGTTGACGATGCGGGGGGTTCCCCGGGACCGCCGGGCCAGTTCCGCTGCGCCGAATGTATCGATCGCCACGTCGAGAAGCGCCGCCGACCGCTTGGCGATGGTGATCAAGTCCTTTTCGGTATAGAAGTCGAGACTTCTGAAGATTCCGAAACGATCCCGCAGCGGGGCGGACAGCAGGCCCACCCTTGTGGTGGCCCCCACCAGGGTGAAACGGTTCAGGCGGAAGCGATGACTACGGGCATGAACACCCTTATCAAAAACAAAATCTACGGCAAAATCCTCCATGGCGGGGTAGAGGAACTCTTCGACCGTTTTAGGCGTTCGATGAATCTCGTCCACAAAGAGGACGTCCCCTTCGGAGAGGTGGGTCAGGATGCCGATGAGATCACCCCCCTTCTCCAGGGCGGGGCCGGAGGTGACGGTGAGGTTTCCACCCATTTCGTTGGCGATGATGTGGGCGAGGGTGGTTTTGCCGAGGCCGGGCGGGCCGTGAAAAAGGACGTGATCCAAGGGCTCGCTTCTGTTTTTTGAGGCCGTTATGGCGATTTCGAGGGTCTCTACGACTTCAGGCTGACCAACGTAGTCGGACAGGGCACGGGGTCTGAGAGAGAGGGTTTCCGGTTCCTCGTCCATGGACAGGGGTTTTGGGGTAAGGATACCTTCCGGATCGGTTGAGTAGGTTAGGATTTTACTGGCCATTGATTGTGTTTCATGCCCCCTACCAAATTATAATTTCAACTTTCGACGGTCATGATGATAACCGGATGGAGGTGCCGGGAGGATACGATCCGAGCCCATTCAGCGGTGCGTCTCAGTGCCGCTTAAGCGTCGCGGGGGATCAGCGGCCCGGACTGTTTGAGCGCCGGCGAGTTTCCAGGCCGCCCGGAGCAAGCTTTAGCGGCACTTGAACGAAACCGCGTCGGGCGGGGGCCGTATCCTTCCGGCACCGGTCTGTGAAAGTCGAACGTTGAGTTATAATAAGGATTTTACCATATTCCCCCGATAAATTTCATCAAAAAGTTGTTCCGGGGTCGTAATGCCCTGATTCCGGTCCAGGGCCTCCGTGATCATTTGCCTGGCTTCAATGGTTTTATGCCCCAGTTGCTCCACCAGCACATCCAGCACTTTTTCGACAAATGCCTCGGCCGCTCCCGATTCCGGGGAAATCTCTCCCGGAACGGATGTGAATTTGCCCATTTTGCCGCCAAGGGTGGCGATGATTTTCTGTGCGGTCCGTACACCAATGCCTTTGAGATTCTTCAGTAGGGTCGTATTACCGGTTTCGATGGCATTGGCGATATCGCTGATGGGTTGATTCAGGGCTTTGACGGCTTTAAGGGGGCCGATGGCCTCGACGGAAATGAACTGCAGAAAAAACTCCTTCTCAAGCTCGGAGTTGAAACCGATCAGAATCGGTGCGGGCTGACGCTCGGTATGGTGGTAGTAAATGAAGAGTGCGAGTTGATCCCCTATCGTTGCGGCATCCAGCGTCTTCATGACAAAAAATGGGAGCATTACCTCATAGCCCACGTGATTCACCAGAAGAAGGATACGATCATCCTCCTTTTGAAAAACAGTTCCTTCGAGATATGCGATCATGGCGTGTGGATATCCTGTGGGTTGAACGACAAGGCGTCAACGATCCTGACATGTTCGGGAGTCGTGTCTGAACAAACCGATGAGTGCCAGGGCAAGCGCGTCGGAGGCATGAAAGGGTTTAATCCGGATCGATCTTCCCAGAATACGGCGTACGGCCATTTCCAACTGAGCCTTGTCGGCACCGCCGTTTCCCGTGAGCACCTTTTTGGCCTCCCGAACCGGAATTTCCCTTATGGGAATATCAGCCTGCCGGCCGGCCAGCAGAATCACTCCGGTGACCTTTCCAAGGGTGATGCCGGATTTGGGAAATCTTTCAAGGGAAAAAACATCTTCGACGATCATCAAATCCGGCTGTTCTTCGCGAAGGACCGTCGAAAGTTTGGTATAAATTCTTTCCAAACGGTCTGCAAGCATTTGTGAGCGCAGTGTGGATATACTGCCGTAGGCATATCCGTTCACCGTCATTCCTCGCCCTCTGACGACACCGATTCCCGTATCCGCCAGACCGGGATCGATACCGATCACCGTGAACATGGGGAAGCAAGGAACCCGATCCTGCCGTTGGCGGGAGAAGGCGACATCAGAGGGTGCTCAATTTCTGGCGAGCGATTTTGGCTTCGCTCGAGCCCGGATATTTCTCGATCAACTCCTGGAGGATCAGCCGTGCATTGGCCTTGTCTCCCATGCCGGCGAAGGCGAATCCCTGTTTCAAAAAAGCTGCCTGAACCTTTTTCCCGCTGGGATATTTTTCGATCACCGTCTGATATTCCAGTATGGCCTGCTCGTATTCCTTTTGTCGGTAAAAGGTTTCACCGATCCAGAACTGCGCGCTGTCTCCATTCCTGGCGTTGGGGTATTGCAGGAGCAACTCTTGAAAGCCTTGGCGGGCTTGATCGAAATCTCCTCGGTCAAAGGCCTGCTTGGCCGTTTGGTAGAGTTCGTTTTCAGTGGCGGCGATCGCGGCTGCTCCTTGGGTTGCGGGCGTAGTGGGAGCACTCGGAGAAGGTGCGTTGCTCCCGGAAACAGTAGATCCTGAGGCCATATCGGAAACCGGAATCTGGAGAATGTCCTCAATCCGTGTGAGCCGCCGGGAAACATCTTCCGAGGTCCGCGTCTGTTCCGTGAGCTGATAGCGGGTTTCCTCGAGTTTCCCGTCAAGGGCCTGGATTTCATTTCGGACCTGATCTGTTGCCACCTGGAGACTGGCGGACTGATTTCTCAATGCCGCCGCCTTGGCATCAATATCTTCCGTGGTTTGCTGTTGAAGTTCCAGGTTTCGCCGCTCGAGGGCTATCACCCGGTCTTCAAGAATTCTGATATCGCTTTGGCTTGCGCAACCCATCATTCCGCAAATCAGGGTGGTCGCCAGACATGTCATCCGGATTGGTTTCATTGCCGTTATCCCGTCGTGATATTCGTGAAATATGAAGATGCGGAAAAAGCCTATTGCCGGCGCTCAAGAAAGGCCGGCAATAGTACGTCCTGCCCGTTTTCGAGGATTCGAGGATTAATTGAAGACGAACTGCGCGCGTCGATTCTTTGCCCAGGCTTCTTCGTCATGGCCTGGATCGGCAGGGCTTTCCTCGCCGTAGCTGACGGGCGTCATCCGTGATGCTGCAACTCCCAATGTCTCGAGATATCTTTTGACGCTCTGGGCGCGGCGATCTCCCAATGCCAGGTTGTACTCGGTGGTGCCTCTCTCGTCACAGTGGCCTTCGATGGTGACGCTCCGGTTCGGATTGTCCTGCAGATATTCCGCTTTTTTCATCAGGATGGACTGGGCTTCGCCGGAGAGAATATCACTGTCGAATTCGAAATAAATGTGCTCGTTCAGGAACTGCTCTTTAGCCCGCCGTTGCTCGGGGGTCAGACCTTCCTCATCAAGGCCTCCCTGATCAAGCCCTCCCTGAGCGTAGCCTGTATCGCCTGCGGATGCCTCGTCGGAAACAGCACCTTCTCCCGCCATGGTCATGCCATCGCTCTTGACCATTTTTTTGGAACAGGACGTCGTTGTCAACAGACCGGGAATGACCAGAAAAACAGCCAGAATGATCCACCATTTCCCACGCATAACTTCTCCTCCTGGATAAAATTGTAGAGTGTATCTTGAACTACGGATTATTGGCCAAAGTGATATCTGCCGGTAGGCGTTCAGTTTCCGGCGGCTTTAGGGGACCAACTTGGCGTGAATTGCTCCCCGCCCATCTGGATCAGACGTCGTTGATCTGTTCCGTATGCCGTCATGACGTATATCCGGGATATCCCTTTTTCTCGATTTGAACTGAAAACGATCAGGGTGCCGTCGGGCGACCATGACGGGGCTTCGTTTTTACCTGCATGATAGGTTAACCGTGCCGCCTGACGGGTTTTCAGATCCATGGCATGGATATTGATTTCTCCGCCTTCAATGGTTGTATAACAGATTTTGTCTCCTCTAGGCGACCAGTTGGGCTGGGTATTGTATCTCCCCTCATAGGTCAGGCGCTCGACTTTTCCGGATCCGATGTCCTTGATGTAGATCTGAGGAGTTCCTGAACGGTTTGAAACAAAGGCCATCCTGCGACCGTCGGGTGAAAAGGTCGGAGAGGTGTCGATACCCCAGTTCTCTGTCAGCTGTTTAATGATTTTCCCGTCGCCGGTCAACAGATAAATATCCTGATCTCCCGAAAAGGAAAAGGTCGCCGCAAGCTTGAACTGACCCGGTACCCAGGCGGGCGTGGTGTTCAATCCTTTTTTTGAGACGATGGTGCCCTGTTTTCCAGTGGGATTGAGGATGTAAAGATCGGGTCGGCCCTTGGCATAGGAAGTGTAAGCTATCCACGAACCGTCCATTCCCCATGCCGGGGTCAGCGTAATGGATTTGAATCGCGTCATCTGTTTGGGATTGCTGCCGTCAAAATCGCAGGTGAAAACCTCCTTGTGGCCCGTTGCCGTGGAGACGAACGCGATTCTGCTGTCGAAGACCCCCCAACTCCCGGTCAGCAGATAAATGATCTCGCTGCAGAAACGGCGCAGCATTTGGGGCATGTCCTTTTTCCACCCTTTGTACCGTTTGCCGATCAGCATTTCTCCCTTGAAGGGATCAAAGAGCCGCAGCTCCATATCGACAAGATCTCCCTGTGTCAGGATGTTCCCGGTGACCAATAATTCCGCACCGATGGTCTTCCAGTTTTGAAACTTGACGGTCGCCCGGTCGGTTTCCGGATTCTGGGGATCCATCAAAAACATCCCTCGGTCCAGGATCTTAAAAAAACCGGTGAAATCGAGGTATTCGGCAATCTGGTTCGAGCTTTTCAAAGCGACTGCCGAGTCCGTCGGCGAAACCCGAAAGGCGGGTATGGCGATGGGAATTTTTTTGAGTGACGGATTCCGGATGTCGATATAGTCATACTGGGCCGAAGCAACGCTCAGAGAGGCGAGCCAGAACACCACGCCCATCAATACTGTCTTGCATACGTCTTTTATCATCGATCGTCCTTATCACCTGTTTTCGGATGCGGTTGGATGAGTCAGTTCAATCCCGTGGGGGTGAATACCAAGGCAATAGTGTACTCCGAAAGTCCCTTCGGCAGCGGCGGCAGCGGGTCGGACTTCATGACCGCATTATAGGCGGACTGATCCAGGAAATTATTGCCTGAGCGTTGTTCGTACCAGAGATTTTGAATCTTCCCCGTCGGGAGAATGGTAATGACGAGGATTGTTTTAAGGTCCTTCCTTCCGGCGGCAAGATTGGCCGAAAAAGCCCAATTTCGCTCGATTTGATAGGATATCTGGGCCTTGTAGATATCACTGATGCCGCCCATCATCCCTCCGGCCGCTCCTTTTCCGCTGACGGCCCCCCGGCCGGTCCGATCACTCCCGCCGCTGCCGGCGCCGGTCCCCTTGGCGGCAAGGGCAGTGCCCCCGGATCCGGATCCAGAGCCGGACCCGGATCCTTGCCTGGTCCGTGCCTTGACTTTCTCGATCGCCTCTTTAATGGATTCCGCCCGATCGGCCGATGGCGTTACGGCCGACTTCCGAGTCCCGGCGGTCTTCCGGGTTTCATTACCGGGCTTGATCACCTTGGGCTCGGATTGGGCCGCCTTGGGTTTGGACGCCGCGGTTTTTGGCTTTTCATCCGTCATATCGGGTTTAGGCTCAACAACGGTTTTCGGTTCCGCGGTTTTCGGCTTTTTCGGCGTTGCAGTCTTGACCGGAGGTGTATTTTCAACTTTTGGAGCCTCTTTGATGACCACCTGCTCCTTGGATGTGGGGGGCATCGGCTTGGGGATGTCCGCAGGCTTTTTGAGTGTCGGCTTTTTGACGACGGGCTCCGGCGCTTCCGATACCTCGGGCTGCCGAGCCGGCGCCGTTTCCGCATGTGACGGCGGTTCCGGTGCAGCGGGTTCCGGTGCTTCGACGGCGGTATCGGGCTCCTCGGACGCCATGACGTCAGGGTCCTCCGATGTTACCACGGGCGCCTCAGGCACCGACTTCCTGTTTTTCGTCCGCGCGCCTGCGGGAGGTCCCGACTGGGGAAGCTCGCCGGGAGAGATCATGGTGACGTTGATGGCCGCCGGGGGTGCCTCGATTTTCGGTTTGCGGTCAAAGCCGACAAAGAGCATGCCGAAGAGTATCGCATGAACCAGGACGGATCCGATAAAGGACGAAGTGAGGATGCGGGTGTCGACGGTATGACCGTTGAAGGGAGACCGGTTTTCTCTGGAACGTTCTTTCATTAAACTCTATCTTTGGACGCGGCGTTCTTTCGTTTCGCGTCAGGCTTTATCCCCGTGCGGGACATCCTGTCCGTATCCGTCGGGGATGCGGCGGCCTTTTTGCCGGGGGTGTCCCGGTTGGTGCCGAGAGGTTCCGTCACCATCCCCAGCTTTTCCACACCGGCGCCTTTGATCTCAGACATGACCCGAACAGCCATACCGTAGGCGATGTCCTTGTCGGCCCGGAAATAGACCTGACGGTCATGGGATCCATCGAGAATTTTTATCAGTTTCTCCTGCAGGGAATCAAGGGAAACCTCATAATCGTTGATGAAAATCGTGTTCTGGGCGTCGACCGTCACCATCAGCTGCTCGGCATCGGAGGGGAGGGCCTTCGACACTGCCTCCGGAAGGGCAACATCCACCCCCTGGGTCATCATCGGAGCCGATACCATGAAAATGATCAGCAGCACCAGCATCACGTCCACGAAAGGCGTGACGTTGATGTCGGACATCAGACGGTCGCTGTTGCTTTCAATGGCCATTATCGTTTACCCTTTGCCGGAAGAATGTCGATTTCGATGATGTTCAGAAAGTCGGCGGCAAAACTCTGAAGCTCCGATTCCATCACCCGGATGCGCTGCATGAAATAGTTGAAGGCGATAACGGCCGGAATGGCCACCGCCAACCCGGCCGCCGTGGCCACGAGGGCTTCGGATATGCCGGGCGCGACCACCGCCAGACTGGCCGTGCCGCTTTGCCCGATACCCCGAAAGGATTCCATGATCCCCCAAACCGTTCCGAAAAGTCCGATAAACGGTGTCGTGTTGCCCGCCGTCGCCAGGAATGGGATCATCTGGGTCATGCGGGTGGTCTCGGTGGTGATGGCACGTCTCAGGGCGCGCTTGACGTTGTCGATGCCGGTAAATTTTTCGATGAGCGAATTCCCGTCTTCACCGGTGGATTTGTTGTTTGACTGGCGGAGTTTTTTGAGTTCGACGTATCCGATGCTGAAGACCCTCGCCAGGGGGCTGCCGTCCAGAATTCTGGCCTCCTTATAAGCAAGGGACAAATCTCGGCTTTCCCAGAAAATGTCTGTGAAGGCTTCCGATTGTCTGAAAGCTCTGCGCATATAAAGGTACTTGATGAGGATGATGGTCCAGGATGTCAGTGAGAAAAAGAGGAGCAGAAGGAGGACGAGTTGGACCATGTAACCGGCCTCCGCGACAATATGAAGAATATCCAGATTGTTGGTCATGAATGTCTCCGATCGTTGTGCTTTTAAACCTATGTATTTCAAATGTTCTAAGGTATATGAACAAAAATAGGGTGTCAAGCGAATTGCACAAGAATGGTTATGATAATTAAAATACAATAAAATTAATGCGTTGTATTGTGCCTGCGGCGTCATGATTTCGGTGTGCCCTGAAAGAAAAAAAAGGATGTAACTCTATGAAAAAACGGAGAAATATATGAGAACAATTGTAAACTTGTTGTTTGAAGCAAAAATGTTGAAGGAAATTCCCCGGTCGGGATACCATTTTCTGGGTGCCGGAGAGGAGTCTGTGGCGGAACATTCTTTCATGATCACCTTCATCGCGTATGCCATGGCGGAAATGGATCCAAGCGTCGACGCCCTGAAGCTGATTTCCATGTGTCTGATCCACGATCTCCCCGAAGCCCGAACCGGAGATCTCAACTACGTGCAAAAAAACTATGTGTCATCCAACGAGGCCAAAGCGGTCCGTCATACGATAAAGGACCTTCCTTTCGGTTCGAGTATAGCCGGGTTGATCGAAGAGTTCCGATCCGGTGAAACCCGGGAATCGCTTCTGGCCCATGACGCGGATCAAATCGCCTTCATACTCGATTTGAAGGCGCTTATGGACATCGGGCACTCGCCGCCCCAAAAATGGCTGCCTACGGTATTGCAGCGCCTCAAGACGGAAACGGGGAAATTGCTGGCCCAAAAGATCATGGAGACGGAGTGGGATGAATGGTGGCTCAAAAATTATGTTGACAGACCGGAGTGAAACCAATAGTAACTATTGTTTGCAGGCCATGATCATTCCTGGCTTGGATAAATTTAACTTCCTTATTTGTTTGGGGATTTATTATATAACCACATTTCAACTCTTTAGCAGTGGAGGAAAAGATGAATTGGATTGCAAAGACTGTGGGAACTTCCATCGGGAAGAAGCTCTTCATGGCCCTTACCGGCCTGGGCTTCATCGGGTTCCTGTCGGGACATCTTGCCGGAAACCTGACCATTTATGGGGGAAAGGATGCCTTTAACAGCTACGCGGAACACCTCCATTCCCTGGGTCCCCTGATTACCCTGATGGAGTTGGGGCTCCTGACCTTCGCCGTTGTCCATGTGGGTGTCGGGCTCTACCTCTTCTACCAGAACTACACGGCAAGACCGGTTCGCTATGCCGTCAACAAAAGCGGCGGAGGACGCACCATCGGCTCCCAAACCATGCCCTATACCGGTATCCTGATGCTGCTTTTCATCATTTTTCACCTGCTGAACTTTCATTTCGTCGACAAAACCCACACCACGATCTTTGAAATTGTTTCAAATGCCTTTTCCAATCCCCTGTATGTGATCACTTATGTCGCCGCCATGATTGTCGTCGCCGTCCACGTCAGCCACGGTTTCTGGAGCGCCTTCCAGACTCTTGGCGCCAACCATCCCAAATACATGCCGATCATCCATGTGGCGGGTATCGCGTTCAGCATTCTCGTCGGCGTCGGCTTCGGCTTCATTCCGATTTATGTTTCCATTCTTGCCTAAGGAGGTTTCGTCCATGCAGCTTGATGCCAAGATTCCGAGCGGTCCCATCCAGGATAAATGGGACAAACATCGTTTTGATCTCAAACTCGTCAATCCCGCCAACAAAAGAAAATACGACATTATCGTCGTCGGCACCGGCCTGGCCGGGGGTGCCGCCGCTGCGACGCTTGCCGAGTTGGGGTACAATGTCAAGAACTTCTGCATTCAGGACAGCCCGAGAAGGGCTCACAGTATCGCGGCCCAGGGCGGCATCAATGCCGCTAAAAATTACCAGAATGACGGTGACTCCATCTGGCGGTTGTTCTACGATACGGTCAAAGGAGGCGATTTCCGGGCACGTGAGGCCAACGTGTATCGCCTGGCCCAGGTCAGCCGGAACATCATTGACCAAGGTGTGGCCCAGGGCATCCCTTTTGCCCGGGAATACGGCGGTCAACTGGCCAACCGTTCCTTCGGCGGCGCCCAGGTCTCCAGAACCTTCTATGCCCGCGGCCAGACGGGGCAGCAGCTGCTGTTGGGGGCGTATGCCTCTCTTTCCCGGCAGATCGCGGCCGGCAAGGTAAAGATGTATCCCCGGCGGGAGATGCTCGATCTGGTGCTCGTCGGCGGCAAGGCCAGGGGTATCGTGACCCGGAACCTGATCAACGGCGAGATCGAGACATACGCAGCTCATGCGGTGGTATTGGCCACCGGCGGATACGGGAATGTCTTTTTCCTCTCCACCAATGCCATGAACTGTAACGTCAACGCCTCCTACCGATGTTATCGTCGAGGCGCTTTCTTCGGCAACCCCTGTTACACTCAAATCCATCCCACCTGCATTCCCGTCCATGGCGACTATCAATCGAAGCTCACCCTCATGAGCGAGAGTCTCCGGAACGACGGTCGGGTGTGGGTTCCCAAAAAACCGGGCGACAAGCGGGCCCCCGGTGACATTCCCGAATCCGAGCGCTTTTACTATCTCGAGGAGAAATATCCAAGCTTCGGCAACCTGGTGCCTCGAGACGTCGCATCTCGAAACGCCAAGGAACAGTGTGATCAGGGGCGGGGTGTCGGCGAGACCGGCCTGGCCGTCTACCTCGATTTCCGGGACGCCATAGAGCGGGACGGCCGAAACGTCATCGCCAAGAAATACGGCAACTTGTTCCAGATGTACGAAAAGATAACGGCTCAGGATCCCTATCAGATGCCGATGATGATCTATCCGGCGGTTCACTACACCATGGGGGGCCTTTGGGTCGATTACAATCTGATGACTACCGTCCCGGGTCTGTTCGCCGCGGGTGAGTGCAATTTTTCCGATCACGGTGCCAACCGGTTGGGCGCCAGTGCTCTGATGCAAGGCCTGGCGGACGGCTATTTTGTCATCCCGTATACCATCGGCGGATACCTTGCCGGTGAATCCCATGAGATCGTCACCACCGATCATCCGGCCTTCAAGGATACCCTCGGTCAGGTGAGCGATCGTATCAACAAGCTCATGTCCATCAACGGCAAGCGGACCGTGGACGATTTTCACAAAAAACTCGGCCATATCCTGTGGGAATATTGCGGCATGGCCCGGAACAACGACGGTCTCGACAAGGCGAGAGGCATGATTCAGGAACTTCGTTCGGAATTCTGGGAAAATGTTCGGGTTCCCGGCGAGACCCGGAATATTAACCAGAGCCTTGAAAAAGCCGGCCGTGTGGCCGATTTTCTCGAGTTCGCCGAACTGATGGTCGTTGATGCCCGCCATCGTCAGGAATCCTGCGGTGGCCACTTCAACGAGGAGTTCCAGACCGAAGAGGGCGAGGCGCTTCGGGACGATGACAATTTCTGCTATGCCGCCGCCTGGGAAGATCGAGGACCGGGCGAGGACCCCGTACTCCACAAAGAGCCCCTGGAATTTGAATACGTCAAACTAACGCAAAGGAGCTACAAGTGACATCGAAAGCTATTAATCTAACCCTGAAGGTATGGCGTCAGAACGGTCCCAAGGATAAAGGCCGGTTTGAAGATTACAGCGCCAATAACATTTCGACGGATATGTCCTTCCTGGAGATGCTCGATGTCGTCAACGAAGAGCTGACGCTCTCAGACAAGGACCCCATCGCATTTGACAGCGACTGCCGGGAGGGGATATGCGGCCAATGCGGCTGCGTGGTCGGAGGGCATCCCCACGGCCATGAAAAGGGGACAACCCTTTGCCAACTCCACATGCGTCATTTCAAGGACGGCGACACGGTGGTCATCGAACCTTTCCGCGCTCGGGCGTTCAAGGTTTTGAAAGACTTGATGATCGACCGAAGCGCCCTTGACGGTATCATCCAGGCGGGCGGGTTTATCTCCGTCAACGCCGGAGGAGCCCCGGACGCCAATGCCATCTCGATTTCCCAGGATGTAGCGGAAAAAGCCATGGATGCCGCCCAGTGCATCGGTTGCGGAGCTTGTGTCGCGGCATGTCCCAACGCCTCCGCCATGCTCTTCACCAGCGCCAAAATTTCTCATCTGGCGCTTCTTCCCCAGGGACGTCCGGAGGCGGCTCGCAGAGCCCTCAACATGATCCGGGAGATGGATGCCCTGGGCTTCGGCAACTGCAGCAACGAAAGAGAGTGCGAGGCGGAATGCCCCAAAGAAATCTCCATCGTCAACATTGCCCGCGCGAACCGGGAGTTCCTGAAGGCCGGTTTTTTCTCCAGCGTGATGTAGCGTAATTTCCGGGCAGTCGGATCTTCGGCTGTCCGGGACGACCATTTCCAATCCGCGACTGTCCGCAACAACTCCTCTGGATTCGATCGGGTTTGTTTTATAGATAGACCGCGCCCCTTGCCCTCCATCCAATGGCGGCGCCGGTGGTGGGAAGCGAAGAGATGGTTTCACTGATTGAAAAGGATATCGGCGTTCCGGGTGGGGTCTATCTCTGCCAGGTGAACGAGGACGTCTCGTGCGGGGCCTGTTGCGGCCTTTACAATGTTGCCGATGCCTCACGGGAGGCCCTGCTGGACAACCTGAATCGTCGGACGCGCGCATTTGCCGAAATTCCGAGGGATGTGGCGGCCATCCTGGCATTCGGCAACGCCGTTCTGGTGCGTGAATCTCAGGATCGACCCTATCCTGAATTTTATCATTGTCCATATCTCGGCCTGGTGGGAAAAAAACGATCCCGTGTGGGATGCCTTCTTCATCCTCTCGGTGAAGGAAACGCGGGGATCGATTTACGAGGCCTCAGCTACTACGGCGGCATGGCATGTCGCACTTATTTCTGCATGTCCTGTAAGACCCTCAATCCGGTGTACAAACAAGTGCTTCGAGGGGTGGCCGACGATTGGCACGCCTATGGGCTGATCGTGACGGAAGTCGCTTTGGTGACGGCGTTTTTTCATGAACTTGAAAAACGGATAGAACGTCCGCTGGTATCCGGAGACATATTGGGGGACGACGATCGGGAGAGTGTAATTCGAGATTTTTTCGCGATCCGTCGGGACTGGCCGTTCAGAGCCAGGCCCGGCAAGCTGGGGAGCTACTTTTTCGAGGATCGAAAGTACCCGAAGCCTTCCGTGGATTATGGGCGGGCGACCGGCGATCCGATCGCATCGATCCCTTGTGGAGGGGTGCCGGCCTACAACACGCTTTTCCAGGAATTGGAATCGGTTTTTGATTCCAGAGAAGCGCTGAAAGAGGCTTCGCGAATCTTCGATCGCTTGTTTGACCGCCTCGTCACAAGGGTCCAGGCGTCTCGCCGTAAGGATCCTCAAGGCGGATAATATCGTTTTCCCCCAGATAATCTCCGGACTGGACCTCGATGATCTCCAGAGGGATCTTGCCGGGATTGCTCAGGCGGTGAGCCATGCCGTGGGGAATATATGTGGAGCTGTCTTCTTTAAGGATCATTTCTTCCTCCCCCCTGATAACCAGGGCGGTTCCCCGGACAACGATCCAGTGTTCGGCCCGGTTGAAATGCTTCTGGAGAGAGAGCACGGCACCGGGTTTCACCGTAAGGCGGTTGACCTGAAAGCGCTCTGATTTCACCAGATTTTCGGTGGTGCCCCAGGGCTTGTAGACGGTTTTGTGGGTGACGCTCTCGATGCGCCGTGCCTTCTTGAGCTTGTCGACAAGGCTCCTGACATCCTGTACCTCGCTGCGAGGTGAAATGAGCACCGCATCGGCGGTCTCCACAACGATGTGGTCTTTGAGCCCAACAGCCGCAACGAGCCGGGAATCGGCTCTGAGGTAGGAATTGCCGACATCATGAAGCAGCACGTCGCCCTGGACGACGTTGTCGTGGGCGTCTTTTGTTCCCGCCTGCCAGAGGGCTTCCCAGGATCCCAGGTCGCTCCATCCGGCCTGGAGAGGGATCATAACGCCTCTGGCGGTTTTTTCCATGACGGCGTAGTCGATGGAATCGCTGGGACACGCCTCGAAGGCGCCGCAGTCAAGCCTGAAGAAGTCGAGGTCCTTTTTCCCCTTCGCAAGGGCATGTTTGCAGGCTGCCACTATTTCGGGAACCCAGTTTTCCATTTCCTGCACGAGGGTCTTCGCTCTGAAAAGGAACATACCGCTGTTCCAGCAGTAGTCGCCTGAATCGATATAGGCGACGGCCGTGTCCAGGTCGGGTTTTTCCGCGAATCGATCGATGGCGACGGCGATGGAATTCTTGTCTGGTCCGGGCTCGTCAAGAGCCCGCCCTTTTTTGATATAGCCGTAGCCGGTCTCCGGAGTTTCGGGAACAATACCAAAGGTGACGAGACGATCCTGTTCCGCAAAGCGGACCCCGGTCTGAAGGGCTCGGTGAAATACAGCCGTATCCCGAATGAAATGGTCGGCCGGCAGAATTAGAAGGAGCGGGTCGTTTCCCGACGACAGCGCCCGCAAGGCGGCTACGGCTGCGGCCGGGGCCGTGTTTCTGCCGACCGGCTCCAGTATGATGTCGGCATGATTCAGGCCGAGGGCTCTGATCTGCTCCGCAACCATGAAGCGATGATTTTCATTGCAGACGACGATGGGGGCGCCCAATTCGGCGATGCCCGTAAGCCGAAGCAGGGTGTCCTGGAGCATCGTGTTCTCCGTCACCAGCTTCAGCAGCTGCTTGGGATAGAGCTCCCGCGAAAGGGGCCACAGTCGTGTGCCCGATCCGCCTGCCAGAATAACCGGATGTATCATGAATCAACCTCGTTGACGTTTTTCAATCAGCCGACCCCGGCCCGTGACCGCTGGGCCGCGATCAGATATAACCTTTTTCGCCCAGGAACAGCAGGATATCCTTTACCGCTTCATTGGGCGTCATGTGGGTCGTATCGATACGAAGTTCGGGGCATTCAGGGGGTTCGTAGGGATCGTCCACTCCGGTGAAACCTTTGATGAGTCCTGCTCTGGCCTTGGCATACATGCCTTTTCGGTCCCGTTTTTCGCATTCTTCAATGGGCGTCGCCACATGAACTTCTGCAAATCCTCCATATTCTTCGATGCGTCTTCGGATCTCGGTTCGGGTCGAGGCATAGGGTGCGATCGGAGCGCAGATGGCGATGCCGCGGTTTTTGGTGATTTCGCTCGCCACAAAACCGATGCGACGGACATTGATGTCCCGATGTTCTTTTGAAAAGCTGAGTTCCCGGGAGAGATTCTGCCGCACGATGTCCCCGTCCAGCAGGGTGACGGGCCGGTCGCCCAGCTCCATGAAACGGGCATAGAGAATCTTGGCAAGGGTTGATTTCCCTGCACCGGAAAGTCCTGTAAAAAAAACCGTAAGCCCTTGTTTCCTGGGGGGTGGGTAGGCTTTTCGAAGGGCCGAGATCACCTCGGGAAAGCTGGCCCAGAGCGGGACCTTTCGCCCGGTGCGGATACGGGTACGGATGTCGAATCCCGAAAAGGACAGGGTCTGAGTGCCGTCGGGAACCTGATCCGCAAAGCGGTACTCGTCTTCGAAGGGCAGGTAGAGCATCTCCTGAAAACCCAGAATCTGAATGCCGATATGACCGTCGAAAGCCTCGGCGAACTCCCGGGCTGCGGCGCCCGGATAGAAGGGCTGTCCGTTTTGGTCTGTGTCCGGCGATCCGTGATGCTCCCCGATAATAAAATGGGAACATCCAAAGTTCCTGGCGATAATCGCGTGAAGGAGTGCTTCCCTGGGACCGGCCATGCGATTGGCCAAAGGCAGCAGGTTCAGGATGTGGGCGTCGGGAGGGTAGCGTTTGGCAATCTCCCTGTAGCATTTGATCCGGGTGTAATGGTCGAAATCCCCGGGCATCGTGATACCGACCGTCGGGAGAAGGAGCAGGTTGGCGGAGGCCTTTCGCATGGCCTTCAGGGTCAACTCGAACTGGGGACGATGGATGGGATTCCGGGTGTGGAAACCGACCATTCTGTTCCATCCCAGTTTTTCGGCCATCTGCCGGATTTCAACCGGCGATCTTCGCAGTCGTTGAAAATCGAAATGGGGAGGCAAATGGATCGCTTCGATGCGGCCCCCGATGTAGGTATCTCCGCAGGCGTTCATGAGGTGGTCGACGCCCGGATGAGCGGGGTCGCGGGTCCCGTAGATCTTCTCGGCCTCCTTTTCCTTTTCGGCCGGAAAAATATCCTCGATGTGCATTACCGCCAGGAGAAAGCCTTCGGCATCTCTGAGCGCGACGGATTGTCCGGCCTCCAGGGTTCTTGCCGCGAGGTCGTTGACATCCAGGCAGATGGGAAGCGGCCATACCAGTCCGTTCTGGAGCTGCATCCGGTCCAGCACCGATGCATATTCGGATTGAACCATGAAGCCCCGAAGGGGGGAAAAAGCGCCTGTGGCGAGCAGCTCCACATCGCACATCTGGCGATCCGTCAATGTGAGCTCCGTCAGCTTGCCGGCAATCTTTTTCAGCAATTCGATGCGTTCATCATCCACCAACAGGTTGACCAGTTCGCCGCCGTAAGGAGCGGGTGCATCCATTTGATCCATCGGTGATCCTCATCTTCCCATGAGTCGGCGGTAGACCGCCGGTAACGGTTATTCCGAGTGCTTTCCATGGACAAGCACGGATTTGGATAAGATTCGTTATTGGTATTTAGTACATGGCCTTCAAAAGATCAACCCTGTTTCAAGGACGATATGCCGGGAAAGCCGAACAACCGGAGATCAGTCCTCATTCTTGTACAGGGAAAGGTATCGGTGGGGAAGGTTCAGATAGTAGGGCGCCTCGTCGCGGCGTCCCCGTTTCAGGCATCCTTCGCCGTAGATCCGGCATTTATCCGCAAGGACACGGATAGCGGCATTGCGTTGAAGGGCGGTAAGGGGGGCGCGTTCGATACATTTCACCAGAGCGGCGATCCGGAATCGGTCCAGACCCGGTGTCCGGGAGAGCTGGTCGGGATGTCCGCCGCGTTTGACGACGAGGGGTGCGTCGACCAGCAAAACCGGAAAACGGCAACTGATCTGGAGCCACAGGTCGTAATCCTCGCAGGCGGGCAGGGATTCATCGAATAGCCCGACCACGTCGAACAGGGATCGATGCATCATGACAGCCGAAGGACTGATCAGGCAGAGGTGCAATGACGGTTCGAAGATCATTCCTGTCCGTTTACGGTGTCGCTTGCGGGGATTGACCCGGACGCCGTTCCGGATCCAGATTTCCTGGGTCTGACAGATGAGGGCGTTCGACCGGCCGTTGAAAAAGGCGGCCTGGGCCGCAAGCTTCCCGGGAAGCCAGTAGTCGTCGGAATCGAGAAAAGCGATAAATCGACCGGTTGCGTTTCGGATCCCCAGGTTCCGGGCCGCAGAGACGCCGCGGTTTTCCTGTCGGATGGCGGTGAGGCGGTTTCCGTAGGATCGAAGCAACTCCGGTGTGTCGTCCGTGGAGCCGTCGTCCACGACGATCAGCTCGAAGGTGCAATCCTTCTGGGAGAGGACTGAATCGATGGCGTCCCTGAGAATCCAGGCCCGGTTATGGGTCGGTATGATAACGCTGATCAACGGAGAGGCCGAGCTTGAGATCATAATATAATATTTTAACCTGATTGGCGCCGGCATTCAAGAAAAATCAAAACCACTGCCTGCCATCCGCGTGTATGTTTTTGGAAAACCGACTCAACTGTCGGCTCTCGTGATGGTGAGCCTTTAGAGACTGAAGGCCGAAGGCTGAAGACTGAAGGGGCATCACCGTCCCGTTCCTCACAAACGCACCCCTTCAGCCTATAGCCTTCAGCCTTCAGTCTTCAAGCGACCCGGACGGTTTGCGCTTAAGGGCATTTTCGGGCTGTCCGGAGCAGGCTTCAGCGGCACTTGAACCAAACCGTGCGGGACGTTCCCTGCCGGCATCAACCCTTGAAAACCGAAAGTTGAATATTAACAATACGTTTAAAAGTATTGCCTTCATGGAATCGATTTGATATCTCAATTCTCTACTTTCGTAGACCGGTGATTGCATAAAGGTGCGGCAAACACGGAAAACAAGAACCAAGGAGTCTGTGGTGAAAATCTATACCGGCGGCGGTGATCGAGGAAAAACGAGCCTTTTCAGCGGAGAGCGGGTTGACAAGAGCGATGATCGGGTTGAGGCGTATGGAGATATTGATGAATTGAATGCGGTTATGGGTGCCCTCACGGCATCCTTAACGGGGGATCGAACGAGCATTCGAGAAGAGGTCCATGGGATTCAGAAGGATCTTATGGTTATCGGCGCTCTTCTGGCAACTACACCTGATGCCCCCCATTTTGGCTCGCTTGAAAGGATCGGTCCGGACAGGATCCGGGCACTGGAGTCGGCCATGGATCGGATGGACCTGGAGCTGCCGCCGCTGAAATCCTTCATCCTCCCCGGGGGGAGTATACCCGCCGCATGGGCTCATGTGGCCAGGACGGTATGCCGGCGCGCCGAGCGTCGAATCATCCGTTTGGGAGAGCGGGGCGTGGTGGATTTACGCCTCGAGGCGGTGCAGGATCTTTTGACGTATATCAACCGCCTTTCAGATTATCTTTTCATGCTGGCCCGATACTGCAATCTGGCTGCCGGCGTTACCGATATTCAGTGGAAAGGGTGAAAAGATGTCCCGGGATGCCGCTCCGAAATTCTACCGTACTCAGGTGATAGACCGGCAATGGCTGTCCCCCGCAACATTTGAAATCGGCCTGCGGCGGCCTGCGGAATTCGGCTTCGAACCCGGACAATTCATTCGTTTCCGATGTGACGATATCTCCGGGATGATGGAGAGGGAATATTCCCTTATTACCGCGCCATCGGATCCGGATATCCGACTGTTGGTCCGGACTGCCGGCGCTTACTCCTCCTTTCTTGGGAAAACCGAAATGGGAACGACTCTCGAGTTCATCGGACCCCAGGGATATTTTACCTATCAGAGTGCCGGAAAACCGGTGGTGTTTGTCGCCACCGGTACGGGAATCGCCCCGTTCGTTTCCATGGCCAGATCCGGTATTGCAGGATTCATTCTGCTCCACGGCGTTCAGACGGCGGCCGACCTCTATTACGAGGCGCTTTTCCGCACATCTGCCCTTCGCTATGTCCCCTGCCTCTCCACCGCGACGGATGCCGCCTTCCCCGGGGACGCCTTCCATGGCAGGGTAACGGTATTTTTAGCCGACCGCCTTCCGCCGGGGGAGTATGATTTCTATCTCTGCGGCCGGCGAGAGATGATCCGGGAGGCCACCCTGATCATCGATGATCGCTTCCCCGGCGGTAGAGTCTATTCGGAAACATTTTATTGAGGGCTGCGGTAAATCCGACAAAAACCTTCAAAGCTTGCTTCGGGCGGCCATGAAACGCGCTTGCGTCCGGACCGCTGATCGCCAGTCGAGGCTGAAGGCTGAAAGGGTGCGTTTGTGATGAACGGGGCGGCGATGCCCCTTCAGTCTTCAGCCTTCAGCCTTCGGCCTCCAACGGTGCCGACGGTCGTGCACACCACTGGCGTCTTTCGGTGCCCCGGCGTCAGGCATCGACCACGGGAATTCGGTATCTGTCCCCGTAAAAGGGTTGAGACGATGTTTTCTCTTCCCGGACGGCCTTGAGCGCCATGGGGAGAAAATCGAGGATGTCCCGGGCGGTCATGCCGTCCTGTCCTTTTTGATCCGCGGCCAGGTCCCCGGCCATGCCGTGGAGGAATGTCCCCCCGGCGGCGGCGGCTTCCGGGGACATCCCGAGGCCGACCAGCGCCGCGATAGTTCCCGTGAGAACATCCCCCGAGCCCGCGGTTGCCATGCCGGCGTTGCCGCTCATGTTGATCCGCACCCGACCGTCGGGAAAGCCGATGAGGGAGTGGGGGCCCTTGAGGACGATCACGGCGCCGAGATCCATTGCCGTCCTCCGCAGCATCTCTATCGGATCCGCAGAGATCGTGTCGATGGTTTTCCCGGTCAGCCTGGCCATTTCTCCAAGGTGGGGGGTGAGGATAGTGGGCGGTTTTCGTTGTCGTACGCCGTCAAGGTCTTCGGCAACGGCGGTGATGCCGTCGCCGTCCAGGAGGAGCGGCGCCCCGAGGGCGGGGGTAAGGGCTCGCACCAGGGCCTGGGTTTCTCTGTCGAGGGAGAGGCCCGGGCCCATTACCACCATATCCATCGGGCGGGCGAGCTCTCGAAGGGCTGTTTCGTTGGTCGATGCGATGCTGCCGCTTGCGGTCTCCACCTGGGGATGAAAAACGATTTCGCTCGCTTTCTGGGCAACCACCGGGATGATGGAGCGGGGCGCGGCCAACCGGGCATACCCGCCTCCCGCCTTCAGAAACGCGGACGCTGAGAAATAGGGGGCGCCGAAATAAGCGGCGGCCCCGGCGATGAAAAGAGCGTTACCGAAGCTTCCCTTGTGCGCGACAGGGTCCCTGGACGGCAGGTTCGGCATGTCGTTCAGGGCGATGGTGAGGGCTTCGGATTGATAAAGCGCGGGTGGAAAAGAGATGTGGGAGACGTGGAGCCGGCCCCCCTGATCGTACCCGGGGTAAAGCAGATTGCCGACCTTGGGCAGGCCGAAAGTCACTGTGTCGCCGGCGCGGACGGCTTCGCCCATGATCCGGCCGGTATCCCCTGCCACGCCTGAAGGGATGTCAAGGCTCAGGACGGGTTTTCCGCTGCGGTTGATGCGCTGGATGACCTCCCGGTAGTGCCCTTCCACCGGACGGGTGAGCCCGGTGCCGAAGATGGCGTCGACAACGGCGTCGCAGCAACAAAGATCGTCGTGCAGAGATCCGGCGTCGTCGATGACGCGAACGTTCAGGCCCAGCCGTGAGATAATGCTGAAATTGGTTCCGGCTGCGCCTTTGTATCCCGCCGGATCCGAAAGAATGATTACGCGGGGATCACCGCCGCCGGAATGGATCTTTCGGGCCACGACCAGGCCGTCGCCGCCGTTGTTGCCGATACCGCAGACGACCAGAATGCGTTTGCCGGCCATGTTCATGGATGCCGAAAGCACCCGATAGGCGGCCAGGCCGGCGTTTTCCATCAGCATTTCTTCAACAATGCCATAGTGTTGAACGGCTTTCTGATCCATTCTCCGCATTTCGTTCACATTGCTGATTTTCATGGTTTCACTCCGTTTGATGGGACTCATCCATCGACCGAGGCCGTGGGACGGGCTTCAATGGGCGGATATCGCCGACGATGCCGAGGGTGGGGAACGCAGACGACCCGGAATGGCTTTCTTTCCGAAATCGTTTTGGAATCGGTGCTTGGGGATGCATTGTACTCAATCGTTACCATGGAATACCGGACATTTCAAATCAATTTCCGCAGCGAGCCGTGCGCCCTGGGCAATTGCCCGCTTGGCATCGAGTCGGGCGGTCTTGTCTGCGCCGCCGATGCAGTAGCAGGGCATGCCTGCCGATACGAGTTCGGGTTCCAGCGTGCGGAGAGGATCCTGACCGGCACAGATGACGACGGTGTCCACCTCGATCAGCCGCTCTTCGTTTTGAAAGACGATGTGAAGTCCCCTGTCGTCGATGCCGCGGTAAGTGACGCCCCCCATCATCCTGACGCCCTTGCGCATCAAGGCCGTCCGATGAATCCATCCGGTGGTTTTGCCGAGATCCTTGCCCGGCTTTCCGCTTTTGCGTTGCAGAAGGTATATTTCCCGAGCGCCTTGCGGCGTTTGTCGGGCGGTTTCAAGGAGACCGCCCCGGGACGCGTATGCTGTGTCAACGCCCCATTCCCGCAGAAAAACCGTCGGATCGACCTCGGCGGCGTCATGGGTCAGGTAAACGGCGACGTCAAATCCGATGCCGCCCGCACCGATGATGGCCACCCGCCCGCCCACCGGTCTCTCGTCGCTCAGCACCGCCATGTAGTTCAGAACCTTCGGGTGGTCGGCACCGGGAATCGTCACGGTCCGAGGAACGACCCCGGATGCCAGGATGATCGCGTCATACCCGGCCATCATCAAATCCGACGAACGGGCTTCCGTATAAAGGCGGGTCTTGACCTGATTGATCTCCAATTGCTTCTCGAAATATCTGAGGGTTTCCCCGAATTCAGACTTTCCGGGAATGCGCCGGGCAATATTCAACAGCCCTCCGATGCAGCCCGATTTTTCGAAAAGAGTGACGTCGTGCCCCCGCTTTGCGGCAATGACGGCGAAGGACATCCCTGCCGGACCGGCGCCCACTACGGCAAGACGTTTTCTTTTTCGGGCGGGAATGTAGGTGAGTTCGGTTTCGCGGCATGCTCTGGGATTGACCAGGCAGGATGCGACGCGTCCCTGGAAAACGTGATCCAGGCAGGCCTGATTGCACCCGATGCAGGTGTTGATTTCTTCGGCGCGCATTTCCCGGGCCTTTTTGACGAATTCCGGGTCGGCCAGAAATGGCCGCGCCATGGAAATCATGTCGGCATCGCCCCGGGCGAGGACGGTTTCGGCGGTTTCGGGCATATTGATCCGATTGCCGGTGATGAGCGGGATCGAAACGGCGCTTCGAAGCCGACCCGTCAGCCAGGTAAAAGCCGCTCGGGGAACCATGGCGGCGATGGTGGGGACTCTCGCTTCGTGCCAGCCAATACCGGAGTTGATGAATGTTGCGCCCGCGCCTTCGATTGCCTGCCCCAGGGCGAGTACTTCATCCCAGGTACTGCCTCCGTCGACGAGGTCGATGAGAGACAGCCGGTACAGGATGATGAAGGCCTCGCCGACGGCCTTCCGGATCCCCCGAACAACATCCAGGGGAAATCGGATGCGGTTTTCAAAGCTCCCGCCCCAGCGATCGGTTCGATGGTTGGTTCGGGGAGCGATGAACTGGTTGATGAGGTACCCCTCGGACCCCATGATCTCTACGCCGTCATATCCCGCTGATTTCGCCAGCGCAGCACACCGGACAAAATCCCGGATTTGCTCTTCAATCTCCTCGTCGGTCAGGGCACGAGGGCTAAATCTGATGATGGGGGCCTGGAGCGGGGACGGCGCCACTGGAGCCCGATGATTGGCATATCGACCGGCGTGGAGAATCTGGAGGGCGATTTTCCCGCCGACCGCATGCACGGCTCTGGGAATCTCCCGGTGCCGGGACATTTCGGCGTCGGTATTCAGCTTGGCGGCCCCGTCCGTGGTGCGTCCCGCCGCGTTGGGCGATACGCCGCCCGTGACGATCAGGGCCGCACCTCCCCGGACCCGTTCGGCATAATAGACCGCCAAACGGCTGAAGCCGCCGGGCGCCTCTTCAAGTCCGGTGTGCATGGATCCCATGAGCACCCGGTTTTTCAGTGTAGTGAACCCGAGGTCCAGAGGGGAAAACAGATGCGGGTAAAGTGGATGACGCATGGCGCTCTCCCATATTGTTATGAAATAAATCTTTTGATTTCGTTTAGTGTTTGCATTCTATCAGGAAAAATATAATATATCCCACCACAAACCCAAACAGCTTTTTGTGTGTGAGGAATATATGTTTCAGTTACAGGTGGTCCAACCTTCAAAACATCGGCATGTAATCCGATGGGTCGTGCTTGGGATTATCCTGCTCACGGCCCCGTTGGCCGGTGTTTCCGCGGCGGGCCCGGCGGACGAGGGCGACATCGATTTTACCCAGTTCAGTCTGGAGGAATTGAAAAGCGTCAAGATCACCTCGGCTTCCAAAACGCCCAAAAATCTGAGCGAGATACCGGCGGCCGTCTTCGTCATTACCCAGGACGATATCCGGCGATCAGGAGCGACGAGTATACCCGAGGCCCTTCGTATGGCGCCGGGCGTGGAAGTGGCTCGGGTGTCCGCTACGGAATGGGCCGTCAATATGCGGGATCTCAATCAACTGTTCGCTAACAAACTGCTCGTTCTGATGGATGGTCGCAGCATATATTCCCACCTGGCATCGGGGGTTTTCTGGGATATTCAGGATACCGTGCTGGAGGATATCGACCGAATCGAGGTTATCCGGGGACCCGGGGCCGCACTGTGGGGCGTCAATGCCGTAAACGGCGTTATCAATATCATTACCAAAAAAGCCGCCGACACCCAGGGGGGAGAGGTGACTGCACTGGGCGGCAGCGAGGAGGGCATCGGTACGCTTCGCTATGGCGGCGTTTTCGGCCGTGACAGTCATTACCGGATTTACGCTAAATATTTCGATCGCGGCAGTTTGTTCCAGAGCGATGATCCGATTCAGGATGACGGCGTCAACAGCGATTGGCAGTCGGGCCGGGGCGGTGCCCGAATGGAATGGAAGCCGAAAGACGGCCGGGACAGCGTTTTTTTGCAGGGAGAGGTTTTCAAGAACCGGTACCGAGCCGAAATTCCCATGCTGGCCCCTGAAGCCCCCCATATTCGTCAGATCCGGGATACCTCGCGAGCGAAAGGCGGCCACATGCTGAGCCGGTGGACCCGCACCTTTTCGGAGAAATCCGACAGCGTCCTCCAGTTCTTTTATGACTACTACGACAAGGACATTGATTATGCCAATGTAGAGGCGAGTACTTTCGATCTGGATTTTCAGCACCGTTTCCCGTTTCGGGATCGTCATGAGCTGGTTTGGGGGCTCAATTACCGGCTTATCCTCGATAATTTTAAGAACTCCGAAGAAACCATCCTCGACCCTGACGCGGAAACACTTCAATACTACAGCGCTTTTGTCCAGGACCGCATTCGAATTTTCGATCGGCTGAACCTGACGTTGGGCGCCAAGTTCGAACACAACGATTACACGGGGTGGGAAATTCAGCCCAGCGCCAGGCTTCTCTGGAACCTCGACGAGCGGCATTCCTTCTGGGGAGCGGTGTCGCGTGCGGCCCGGGTGCCGTCCCGGGTCGAGCACGACGGCATCGTCCAGGAGGTGACCCTGCCGGATCCATCGGCGATCGGCCAGGTGCCCGTGGTTTACAGGGGGATGGGAGACAATGGGCTCAACGCCGAAACCCTGGTGGCCTACGAGGCCGGCTATCGATTCCAGCCGGCGTCGAGCCTGTGGTTCGACACCACGGCATTTTACAACGATTACGAAGACCTCATCGCTTATCGCTACGATCATGACGGAAAAATTGAAGTCGAAGGGGCCCCGTACGTTATCGTTCCGTTGCACTTCGACAACAGCCTCCGGGGGGAATCCTTCGGTATCGAGCTGGCCGCCTATTGGCAGGCGACCGTTTTCTGGCTGCTCCAGGGTTCCTATACGTTCCTCGAGACCAATCTGAATCCGGGGCTCCTGGATACAGGGGAGGACGAAACCTATCTTATCCAGGCGAGCAACCCGAGAAACCAGATATCCATTCGCTCCGCCCTCAACATCACGTCGCAGCTCGAGCTGGATCTGTGGTTTCGGTATGTGGATCGACTCAATGAGAACGACGTGGATGAATATGCCTCACTGGATGCCCGGCTCGCCTATCGTCCCACCGACCGGCTGGAGCTGTCTGTGGTGGGTCAGAATCTCCTGGAGCCGCGTCATGCCGAATTCTCTTCCATCGAGGTGGAGCGCAGCATCTATCTCAAGGCGGACTGGTGCTTCTAAGGGGGACTCGCTTGATATCGACGGGACATCGACGCGCCGGCCTGAAGATCTGGGCCATCCTGTTCTGCCTGACGGCCTGGCTGCCGGGCGTTGTTTCCGGAGAGACCCTCTCCGGCGCGGAGTACAAGGTAAAGTTGGGCTTCGTCTATCATTTTATCCGGTTTACCCAATGGCCGCCCGAGACCTTTCCCTCTTCCGACAGCCCCATCAATTTGTGCATCGCCTCCACAAACCCCGCCGCCGACATGCTGTTCTCCCTGCAGGACAGAGTCGTGAAAGGCCGAAGGATCGACGTCAGAAAAATCGCGGCCGACGAATCTCTGGATGCCTGCCAGATTCTATTCATCGCCTCGGACGACGAGACATTCGTGGCACCGACCCTGGGCATGGTCCGGAAACCGGGAATTCTGAGTATCGGAGAAATCAAAGGGTTCACCCGCATGGGGGGGGTCATCAATTTTTTTGTGAACCGGAACCAGCTTCGCTTTGAAGTCAATCTGGACGCCGCAGAATCCGCCGGACTGAAATTCAGTTCACAGCTGCTGATGTCGGCGGATATCGTTCAGAAGCGGGAAGAATGAGCTCATGCACCGATTCAGGACTTCCATCAAACAAAAGCTGATTCTCATCATCCTGTGCACCAGCGGTATCACCCTTCTTCTGGCGTCCGTTGCCTTTGTCACCATCGGCGTCATCTCCTTCCGTGAAAATCTGATCAAGGATCTTTCCACCCTTGCCAAAGTCGTCGGCATCAACAGCGAGGGGGCGCTGGTCTTCGATGACCGTTTCACCGCCGAAAGGCACCTTTCAGCTTTTCGCGCCAACACCGGTATCGTTTATGCTTGTATTTACCGGGCGGACGGTACCGTCTTTGCGGCATATGCCGCCTCCGAAGGCGGAAATGCCGTTAGGCCGCCGCAAATTCAGGGGACCAGTCACTACTTTGAAGGGGATTATCTCTTTCTGTTCCAGGAGATCCTCATTGACGAGGAAAAGATCGGCACGGTTTTCATTCAGCACGATCTGGATGAGATTCGGAGTCAATTGGCCCGCTATATCGCCATCGTCTGCGTTATCATCCTGATGGCTTTTCTGGTGGCGCTGATGCTTTCGTCCCTGCTGCAGCGGATCATCTCCATTCCCATTCTGAATCTGGCCCAGACGGCGAAGCTCATTTCTCAAAAAAAAGACTATTCGGTCCGTGCGGAGAAATTTCAGCGGGATGACGAAATCGGCGTGCTGATTGACGGCTTCAATGAAATGCTAACGGAAATTCAATCACAGCAGAGCGAACTGAAGGAACATCGGGAGCATCTGGAGGACCTTGTCGTAAAGCGAACCCATGCCCTGAGAGAGTCCGTAACAGCCTTCAAGAAGGCCAAGGAGGCTGCGGAAACCGCCAACCGGGCAAAAAGCGAATTTCTGGCCAATATGTCCCACGAGATCCGGACGCCCATGAATGCGGTGTTGGGATTCACCGACCTGCTCTATTCCCTGATCAGCGATCCAAAACAGCGAAGCTATCTGGATGCCATCCGCTCGTCGGGCAAAAGCCTCCTTACCCTCATCAACGATATCCTCGATCTCTCCAAGATCGAGGCCCGGAAGATGGAGCTTCAATACGAACCCGTCAATCTTGCTGCCGTTTTTGACGAGATACGGGATATCTTTTCCCTGAAAATCAAGGACAAGGGGCTTGAATTTATTACCGAGATCGATTCCGATATTCCCGAATACCTCCTTCTGGACGAGGTAAGGCTCAGGCAGATTCTTTTCAACCTCATGGGAAATGCGGTGAAATTCACGGTATCGGGTCATATCCGGCTTTACGCTGAAAAACTGGATCGGGCGGAGGACGAGGGGAAACTGGACCTGTTGATGGCTGTAGAGGATACGGGGATCGGCATTCAGCCGGAGTCGAGGGAGACGATTTTCGAAGCCTTCAAGCAGCAGGACGGTCAGAGCACCAAACAATACGGCGGCACCGGATTGGGACTCACCATTACCAAACGCCTGGTGGAAATGATGGGGGGGCGAATCACCGTGAGGTCGGAGATCGGTCGCGGCAGCACCTTTGAGATGATTTTTAACGGGGTGGCTTGGGACACCGCGCGCGCGGAAGCCCAAACCTATGGTGCCGACGGCCGTCGCGCCATCGCTTTTGAACCGTCGACCGTTCTCGTGGTGGACGACATCAAGGCCAATCGCAATCTGGTCAAGGCCTATTTGCAGGACACGCCGATTCGGTTCGTGGAGGCAAGCAACGGGGAAGAGGCGGTCAGCCTTGCCAAAAAGGAAAAGCCTGATATCATACTCATGGACATCCGGATGCCGGTGATGGACGGATGCGATGCCACACAGCTCATCCGGGACGACGAGGCTTCCCGGAATATTCCCATCATCGCTCTCACGGCATCGAGCATGCGGTCCGAACAGGAAAAAATTCGACGGTGCGGTTTTGACGGGCTTTTGATCAAGCCTTTCAAAAAGGAGGATCTCGTCCGTCGGCTTTCCCATTTCATCCAATACGACAAGGCATCGATTTCGGAAGAGGAATCCCGGGAGGATGTGACGGACAAACCGGATGTCGGTGATGATGAATGGGTTTCACCGGAGATCCTTGCGGGGTTGCCGGGATTGATTCAAGAACTCGAATCCACATACCACGAGCTTTGGGAGAAAGCGCGGAGCAACGGTTTTTTCGAGGATATTGGCGCGTTTGCCAAGGAGATACAGAAAGCCGGCGAAGCTCACCAGTTCGAACTTCTGCGTGAATTCGGCAGCAATCTTGAAGCCCAGGTGAGCAGTTTCGATATCGAGAGGATCAATGTCACCATGGACACCTACCCCAACCTTGTACAGAAGATCAAAAATCTTTACCGGAGAAATGTCGAGGAGACTGGAAATGCCTGAAGGTTCACCTGAAAAATTCAAGATCCTGATCGTGGATGATGTCCCTAAAAATATCCAGGTCGTGGCCAACATTCTTCAGAACGAGGGATACAGCATGGCATTCGCCCAGAGCGGCGCAACTGCGGTGGAACTGGTTCGGACGAACCCCTTCGATCTGATCCTTCTCGATATCATGATGCCGGAGATGGATGGATTCGAGGTTTGCCGCAGACTCCGCGAGGACCCGAAAACTGCCGACATTCCTGTGCTGTTCCTGACGGCAAAGACCGATACGGAAAGCCTGGTCAGGGGATTCGAGACGGGGGCGGTGGATTATGTGACCAAGCCTGTAAAGGACGCCGAGCTTCTTGCACGGGTCAAGACCCAGCTGGAACTTCATCGATCGCGGCAACGTCTCCTTTTGATCAACCAACAGCTCAACGCGGAGATCGCCGAACGGAAAAAGAGTGAAGAGCGCTATCGCAGCATGATCCGCAATGCAGTCCAGGGGATGTTTCAAAGCACCCTTGACGGCGAGATCATCGATCTCAATCCGGCGTATGCACGTATTTTGGGGTATGATTCGCCGGAGGAGGTTCTCGCGGTCGAAAATATGGCCGACACGTTCTGTTTCGACCCTGCGGATCGGGCCGTAATGATCGATCGGCTAAAGGTGGAGGGGCTTCTTACCAATTATGAATTGAAGATCCGACGGCGGGACGGATCCCCGGCCTGGATCATGCTGAATGCCCGCATTGCAACCAACGAAAACGACACGCCGTTCATAGAAGCCATCGCCGTCGAGCACACCGCCCGGAAACTGGCCGAGGAGGAGCTCCGACGCAGCCGTGAAAAATTCCGATACCAGGCTACCCATGACAGCCTGACCGGACTTTACAATACCCGGTACCTTTACCAGGCTCTCCAGGAATTGGTGGAGACCGCGGGTGCCCAGTCAACGCCTTTTTCCCTGGTGTTCATGGATGTGGATGACTTCAAGACGGTCGTGGATACCTACGGGCATCTCAAAGGCAGCCAGACACTTCAGGAGATGGCCGGAACCATCCAGGAGACCCTCACGGAGCCGTGCTACGGGGTGGCTTATGGCGGGGACGAGTTCGTGGTGGTGCTGCCGGGTTACGACAAGGCCCAGGCCCTCCGGAAGGCCGAGGAGATCCGGACCCGGATTCGTGAAACATCCTACCTTTCCAACCACGGACACGATGTCCATATTCGGGCCAGCTTCGGTATCGCCGCCTTTCCGGAGGATGCCACCGATGTTAACGGCCTTCTGGCGTTGGCGGACCAGGCGATGTTCGACGTCAAAGACGAAGGGAAGGACGCCGTTCGAGCGTCCCGCCGCCGGCGCTGATCTTCAAAAAAGCAGGAAGGCGTAAAAAGGTGTTTATGGAAAGACGGTTGACGGTATGGGCCTTGATGGTATGGCTTATGTTGCCGGCGCAGATGTGGGGGGGCGGTAATGTCCCTTCCACAGACGTGCAGCGCCGGGATGGAGAGATCCTGGTAAAATTTGATACGGACGTTTCCGAGCGACGCCGTCAGGAAATTCGTGCCCTCGTGGACGCTACGGTCGTCCAGGTGTTTTCGAGTATCGGGGTCGAGTACTGGCACCTGTCGGAAGCGGCTGACATCGAAGCCGTTCTGAATCGACTGGCATCGCTTCCGGAAATCGTATACGCCGAGCCCAATTACGTCTATATGCCCCAGGTGCTTCCCGACGATCCGGATTTTGGGCTGCTGTGGCATCTCCACAACACCGGTCAGTGGGTCAACGGCGGCACCGGCGTCGCCGGCGCCGACATTTCCGCTCCCGAGGCCTGGGACAGGGAAACCGGGGATCCGGAATTGGTCATCGCAATCATCGACTCGGGCGTGGCATACGAACATCCCGATCTGATTCAAAACGTCTGGACCAACCGGGGGGAAATACCCGACAACGGGTTGGACGATGACGGCAACGGCTTTCCCGACGATCTTCACGGTTGGGATTTCGTGAACGACGACAACAACCCGTCCGATTATTCCGTCGATCTCTACGGAGACGGCCACGGCACCCATGTGGCCGGGGTCATCGCCGCTGCGGGGAACAACGGCATTGGAACGACGGGGGTGATGTGGCGGGCCCGGATTATGCCGCTCCAGGTATTCGACCTGTTCGAGGTCAATGCCTTCGGCGGCATTCAGAACGCGATTATCCTGGCGGCCGTGGAATATGCGGTCAGGAACGGGGCTCGGATCATCAACTGCAGCTTTGGCGGTTACGGCGAGAGCGCCGCTCAGTTCGACATCCTTGAGATGGCCCATCGAAACGGTGTGTTGGTCCTGGCCGCCGCCGGAAACGACGGCATCGACAACGATATGCTTCCCATCTATCCCGCCGGCTACGCGTTGCCCAACATCATCGCCGTCGCCGCCACCGACGAAGGCGGCCGACTGGCCGCCTATTCCAATTTCGGCTTGAATTCCGTGGATGTGGCCGCACCCGGTGGCAATTTTTTTCCCAACATCTACAGTACTACCCCCCCCGATCGAAATATCCTCTTCTCGGAGGATTTCGAAACCGGCGACAGTCAGTGGCGGATGGGGTATCGATTCGAAGCATGGTCCATCGGTTTCAGCGAGGATTTCGGATCGAACGTCATCCGGGATTCCATCACCGAATACCACGACAACGAATCCTCCTACATTCAGACACGATTCCCTATTGTCGTGGACAACTACCGGGGGCTTCATATCCAGTTCAAATCCCGCTATGCTCTGGAGGCCGAACGTGATTTCGTCTACGTGGAGGGCTCCGCCGACGGTGAGAATTTTTCCGTTGATTTTCCGTTCACCGGAGCGTTCACCGGTTTTTCGAATGGGGTCGAAACCATCAACGGATGGGGCGGCGAGGAGACGGTCGATCCTGAATTTTACCTTCGGTTTCGCCTGTCCAGCAATGACACCGTCAATTTCGACGGCGTCTCCATCGACGACATTCGACTCACTGGGATTCGATGGGTGTTTACCGGCGACGAGTACGGCTATAAAAGCGGCACCTCCATGGCCGTACCGGTGGTGGCGGGGGTGGCGGGGCTGGTGTGGTCCCATCGCCCGGAATTGACCCATCTGGAGGTGAAACAAGCCATTCTGGCCTCGGTGGATCCTCATGAGACGCTTGTGACGACGGTGGTGAGCGGTGGAAGCGTCAATGCCGCCGCCGCGCTCACGGTCGAGCCGGACGATGATGGAATGGAAAAAACGTTTGACGATGACGGCGGGGGAGGGTGCTTCATAGACACCGCTGCTTTTTCCCGTCGTACGCCTTTCTGACGAATACGCTCAAGGCTTGAAATCCAAACCTTCGAATGATGTCGGCCGAGACTGAAAGGAGATGTGGAATGCGCGCGGCCTCCGGTTTTTGGCGATGGACACCCTTGATTCTGATATTGTGCCTGGTTTCAGGATGCATTCCCGGGAAAAAACGCTATCTGTACGATGAGATTCGAAAGGGATATGCTGACGGCTTCACGTCCGTTGCCCCCGTCCAGTCCGATCCCGAGAGGGAGACGACCGACCGCATCGACCGGCCGGTTACGCTTGCCGATGCCATTGAAATCGCGCTGAAAAACAGTCCCGACAAAAAAATCGCCGCAGCCCGGATCCGGAAGGCCGGAGCCGATGTTCAGGAGGCGAATGCGGCGTTCTACCCGCATCTGGGGTTCTACACCGAATATACCGCCGCCGATGCCCCGTCCGCCTACCTTTTCAAGACCATCGATCAGCGCCGGCTTCCCGGCGACGCGGATTTTAACGAACCCGGAAGGCTCGATAACTTCGAGACGGGTTTCCAGGCCCGTCTGAATCTCTACAATGGGGGCCGGGATTATCTGGGGCGGCAAATAGCCGATGCCGGCGTGAACATTTCCCTCCTGGATCAGGCAGCGGTGGACAATGCCCTGATTGCCGCGGTAATCAGCCGGTTTTACACAGCCCTGGCGGCCAGGGCGTTGATCGGGATCGCCGAGGAATCGGTGACCACCGTCCAGAAACAGCTGGAAATCATGCAGACGCGGTTCGAGGGCGGCGGCGTTCTCCGATCGGATCTCCTTTCCCTGGAGGTGCGACTGGCGGAATCCCGGGAAGAACTCGTACGCAGCCACAGCCGATATCAAAACGCGCTTGTCAATCTGGCCGACATCATGGGGGTCGCCTTCGAGCCGTCGGTCCGACTGGAGGCGGCGGGAATGGATACACCGACCATCCCTTCGGACTATTCCTCCGGTTTGGCGTATAGTTTCACTCACCGGCCGGAACTTGAACGGGCAAGGGTGTCCGTCGTCCGATCCCGGATGGCGCTCGACGCAGCTCAAAGCACCTATATGCCCACCCTGGATCTCACGGGACGCTATTATTTCGACGATGAAAAGATGGCCTACGATATGGATCGGAAGAATTGGGTGGTGGCGGTGATGCTCAACTGGGATCTGTTTACGGGATTCAGCACCGGGGCCGCCATGAAACGCGCTGATGCGATGGTTGCAGAGGCTTTTGCCGAGGACCATCGAACCCTCCTCGCCGTTCGTCGTGAGGTCAAAAGCGCCTATCTCAATCTCGACGAGGCTCGGGCGCGGCGCCTCGTCGCTCAGCGAAGCAAAATTTTGGCCGAGGCATCCCTGGAACTGGTCCGGACGCAGTACGAGGGGGGAGCGGCCAATATCACCCGGTACCTGGAGGCCGAACTTGACCGGAACAGAGCGGGCGTTCGGGCTGCAGCCGCGTTTTATGATCAGGAGACGGCCAGGGCGGAGGTATGCAGAGCCGTCGGCTGCTGGGTCAATGGGCAAGAGCGGCCTCAACCCTCTGATGCCAATCCGTTGCAAGCGAGGTGAGTCATGAGTTCATTCAGAATCCTTTCCTTCCGGTCGCTGGTCGGGGCGTTGATCCTCTTCCTGTCGTTGGCGTCAAACGCGGTGGGCGGGGACGCTGTCGGCGAGGTTCGCGCCGTGATGGAGAGCGTGACGGACTGGTATGAAGCCGTGGGGACCATTCGACCGAAGACGGCGTCGAAAATCGAGGCCCAAGTCACGGCCGAGGTTCTTGACGTAAAGGTACGCCCGGGGGACAGGGTTGAAAAAGGGCAGGTTTTGATCATCCTGGACAATCGGCCGTTGACTTCCAGACGTGCTCAGGCGATTTCCGCGCTCGAGAGCGCCGTTGCGGCAAAAAATCAGGCACACCAGGGGGTGGCTGCCGCCGAGGCGGCCTTCAATCAGGCATTGGCCCAGGTCAACCGGATTCGGGGCTTTTTCCGGTCTGAAGCCGCCACGGCCCAGGAACTGGAGGCCGCCGAGTCGACTTATCGGCAGGCCGAGGCTGGACTGCACCAGGCCAGGGCGGGGCTGGCCGCCGCGGATGCCGGCATCCGGGGGGCCGGGGCGGTCGTTCGGGAATCGGAAATTTCGTTGGGATACGCCGTCATCACGGCGCCCGAGGAGGGAGAGATCCTGGGGCGGCTTGTGGAACCCGGCGACCTCGCAATGCCGGGAAAGCCCCTCCTCGCCATTCAGACCGGGCGCCGCCTCAGGATGGAAGCTTATGTCAGGGAAGGCGCTATTGTCGATGTCGCCCCGGGATCCCGTCTTTCGGCGTATATCACCGCCACAGGCCAATCGTTCGATACCGTCGTCGAAGAGATCGTGCCTTACGCCGATCCAATGACCCGAACCTTCCTGATCAAGACATCCCTCCCTGCCGCCCCTGGTTTGTACCCCGGAATGTTCGGCCGCCTCCGAATTCCCGTCGAGGTGCACAGCGTCGTCGTCATTCCCGAAAACGCCGTGAAAAGGGTCGGCCAGCTGGAAATCGTGGAGGTCCGGGAGGCGGATGCATGGGTATCACGCTATATCCAGACCGGAGAACGACATGCTGGGGGCATCGAGGTGCTGTCCGGCCTGTCGGGCGGGGAAATACTCCGCTTGCGGGGGGATGAATAATGGCAGACAGCCTGGAGCGACCCTCAGGGATCATATCGGGTATCGTGCATGAATTTCTGACCTCACATCTTTCGATTATTCTCATTATCACCGCCGCCTGTATGGGCGTTGCCGCCGTATTGATCACGCCGAGGGAAGAGGAACCTCAGATTGTGGTGCCCCTGGCCGACGTTTATGTCCAGGCGCCGGGTGCCGATCCCCGGGAAATCGAAAAGCTGGTGGCAACCCCCCTCGAACAGCTGCTCTGGCAGATTGACGGGGTCGAATATGTCTATTCCATCGCTCGCCGGGACATGGCGCTGGTTACGGTGCGATTTTTTGTCGGAGAGGATCGCGAGGCTTCCCTGGTCAAGCTTCACAACAAGATCATGATGAATATCGACCAGGCCCCGCCCATTGTTCAAGGCTGGGTGATCAAGCCGATCGAGATCGACGACGTTCCCATCCTCAACCTGACGCTATATTCCGACCGTTACGACGACTACCAACTCCGTCGCATCGGAGAAGAGGTGCTGGCCCGCCTGTCTGAAGTGGAAGATATCTCCCGAACCGAGATAAAGGGCGGGCGTCGTCGTGAAATCCGAGTGGCGTTGTCCCCCGAGCGGATGGCGGGATTGGGCATCTCCCTTCTCGATGTCCAGCGGGTCCTGTCGGGGGCCGATGTATCGCTCATCGACGGGCGATTTTCACGGTTCAACCGGGAGTTCAGCGTCGGCGCCAACGCATTCCTCCGATCCGCCGAGGAAGTGGCGACGCTGATGGTGGGCGTCCAAGAAAACCGGCCTGTCTATCTTCGGGATATCGCGGCCGTGGCCGACGGACCCGAAGAGGTATCCGGTTACACCCATATTGGATTCTCGGACGCCTGGCGCGCGGAAAATGATCCTCGGGAGTCTTCAGGGACACGTCCGGCAGTCACTCTGGCACTGGCCAAAAAACGGGGAACCAACGCGGTGGTCGTTGCCGAAAACGTTCTCGCCCGTCTTGAAACCCTGAAACAGGATGTCATACCCGCGGACGTAGCGGTGGTGGTCACCCGAAACTATGGAGAGACGGCCCAGGAGAAGGTCAATGAACTTCTGGCCAATCTGGGGGGGGCCATCCTCACCGTCGTGGTCCTCCTGGTGATCACCCTGGGATGGCGGGAGGCGCTGGTGGTCGCTCTGGCGGTACCCATCAGCTTTTCCCTGGCCCTGTTCGTCAATTTTCTGCTGGGATATACCATCAACCGTGTGACCTTGTTTGCCTTGATCCTGTCTCTGGGGCTGGTGGTTGACGATCCCATCACCAATGTCGACAACATTCAGCGCCACATGTTCGCGGGCAAAAGACGGCCTGTCGATGCCGTGCTGTTTGGGGTGAACGAGGTGCTGCCGCCGGTGATCATGTCGACGCTGGCCATCATCGTCAGCTTCACACCCCTCTTTTTCATTACGGGCATGATGGGCCCCTATATGGCCCCCATGGCCGCCAACGTA
>NZ_JBFXGG010000017.1:40929-53735 GCF_050178255.1 Desulfococcus sp.
CCTATATGGCCCCCATGGCCGCCAACGTACCCATCACCGTCATCTTTTCGACCTTGTGCGCCGTCACCATCGTTCCCTGGTTCACCTACATCCTCCTTCGAAACAAGGCGGACCGACGGACGGCTGAAAAATCGGATGCCCCCGGAAAGACCGGGCGTATTGCGGGAATATACCGCGCCGTCGTCGCGCCATTTCTCGACTCCCGGGCCCACCGATGGCTGCTGGCGGCGGGGATCACCGCGCTTATGGCCCTACCCGTGCTGCTCGTGATCTTCCGGATGGTGCCCCTCAAAATGCTGCCTTTCGACAACAAGAACGAATTTCAAATCGTTGTGGACATGCCCGAAGGTACGACCCTGGAAACCACCCGTGAAGTGGTCCGGGCCTATGAAGACTACCTCGAAACCGTTCCGGAAGTGACGACCTTCATCTCTTATGTGGGAATATCCTCCCCCATCGACTTCAACGGATTGGTCCGTCATTATTATTTGAGGACCGGTGCCGACATGGCCGACATTCGGGTCAATCTTCGACACAAGGACGATCGGAAGATGCAGAGCCACGCCATTCTGCTTCGCCTGAGAAAGGATCTTACCGCCGTCGCAGCGGAATACGGGGCGTCCGTCAAGCTGGTCGAAATGCCGCCGGGACCGCCGGTGCTCGCCACCGTTACCGCTGAAATTTACGGTGACCCCGGTGTCTCTTATGAGCGGCTTATCGAAGGGGGGCGGCATCTTCAAAAGATCATGGAGACGGAGCCGTTTGTGGTGGATATCGACGACATGACCGAGGCTGAACGTCCCCGGATCGATTTTGCCATCGACAAGGAAAAGTCGGCCCTGCACGGGGTTAGCGCCGATGCGGTGGTCCAGACCCTGAGAATCGCTCTTGAAGGGGCGACGCCGGCGACGGTCCACGTTCCAGACGAACGGCAGCCGCTCCTGGTGAGGATCATCCTGCCGCGGGCCAAACGGTCCGGCGTCGCGGGACTCAGTCAGATCCCCATCAAAACGGCGTCCGGGACGATGGTCCCTCTGGCCGAGCTGGTCATCATCACCCAGGCCGTGGAGACCCAGCCCATCTATCACAAGAATCTGGAGCCGGTGGTCTTCGTGATTGCTGAAATGGCGGGGCGAGCCCCGGGCGAAGCGATCCTGGACATGCAGAAAAAGCTTGAGAAGGATCCGATGCCCCCGGGAACCCGGGTCGATTGGGCCGGTGAAGGGGAATGGCAGATCACCCTTCGGGTCTTCCGGGACATGGGCATCGCTTTTGCCGCAGCTTTGATGGGGATCTATATTCTTCTCATCATCCAGACCCATTCCTTTTTCATGCCGCTGTTGATCATGATGGCGATTCCCCTTACCCTCATCGGCGCCATGCCGGGATTCTGGCTCCTCAATCTGGTTGCGGCCGAGTCTGTCGGGGGGTTTGCCGACCCCGTGTTTTTTACCGCCACCGGCATGATCGGGATGATCGCCCTCGGCGGGATCGTTATTCGGAATTCCCTGGTGCTCATCGAGTTCATCCAGGAAGCTCTGAAGCAGGGCCTGAGGTTTCGGGAGGCCATTCTCGAGAGCGGGGCCGTCCGCATGCGCCCCATTCTGTTGACGGCGGCCACCACGGCCATGGGCGCTTGGCCCATCACCCTCGACCCCATCTTTTCGGGTCTGGCGTGGACGCTCATTTTCGGGTTGTTCGCCTCGACGCTCTTTACCCTGGTGGTGATCCCGGTCACTTATTTCGCCGTTTACCGCAAGCGCTATGAAGGATAGCGGCCCAACGCGCAGGGCGACCTTTCGTCAGGTCTGTCGAGGCCCGAAGACGATCGTCCCCAGACGGATCATGGTGCTGCCTTCCTCGATGGCCACCCGATAGGAGTCCGACATGCCCATGGAGAGAACCGTAAGATCGAGCCCGGGCACTTTCAGGGAGCGGATGTGATCGAAGATCTGGCGGGTTTTTCGAAAATAGGGGCGTATGGCCTCGGGGTCGTCATAAAAAGGCCCCATGGTCATGAGCCCTTCGAGACGAAGATTCTTCAATCCTGAAATTTCCCGCGCCAGTTTTTCCAGGACCTCCTGTTCGGGTGGGACGCCTGATTTTGCGGATTCCTCGCCGATGTTGACCTCGATGTAGACCGTAAGATGCTTTCCCACCGCCTCGGCCCGCTTCTGGATCTCCTGAGCCTGCTTGAAGGAGTGGACGGTTTGGATCACGTCGAACAATCGCAGGGCCTTGTTGATCTTGTTTTTCTGGAGGGGGCCGATCATATGCCACCGAACGGCCCCGCTCCGCTCGCCCAGAGCCGCCGCCATGCTTTCGGCTTCCTGGACGTAATTGTGCCCCAGATCCGTAGCGCCGGCGTCGATCGCCGCCAGCACTTCCTCGGGGGTTCGCGTTTTGCATGCCAGCAAGATGTCGACGTCTGCCGGCACCGTTTTCCGGATTTCTCTGTAGGTGGATTGGATGCTCATTTCGGATTCCGTCCGTTGTGTGTTCCGGCGTTCCGTCAGATCTCTTTTCGGGTCTGCCAGTAAGGGTTTATGAGATCCTCGAATATGGCCATGGCGGATTCGGCGCCCTGGCCCGAAGCGGTGACGATCTGTTTATAGCCGCCCTCCACATCCCCCGCGGAGTACACCCCGGGAACGTTGGTGCGGTGCCGGTCGTGTCGGATGTAGCCTGCCGCCGTCAATTCGACCCCGATCTTTTTCGCCAGATCGACGGCCGGCTGGTATCCGATGGCCAGAAAAACCCCTTTGACGGGCAAGGTCGTGGTTTCGCCGGTCTGGTTGTTGATCAGCAGTGCCGCCTCCACCGATTTTTTCCCCAGGATCTCTTTAACCTCGGTGTTCCAGAGAATGGGGATGCCTGCCGACTTGAGGTGGCCGACGAGAACGTCCTGGGCCCTCAAGGCATCCCGACGATGGACGAGGGTAACCTTGACGCCCATGTGGTGGAGATGAAGGGCCTCGGTGACGGCGCTGTTTCCGCCCCCCACCATGATGACGTTCTTGCCGACAAAAAGGGGACCGTCGCAGGTGCTGCAGTAGCTCACCCCTTTTCCGGCAAATCGTGCTTCGCCTGGAATCCCCAGATGTTTGTGGGAGGCGCCGGTGGCCAGGAGCACGGCGCGGGTGTGAAACTTACGGCGGCTGGTCTGGACGACCATGGGGTTTCCCGGCGTGATGTCCAGTACCGCCTCGCCCTGGAAGATCTGGGTGTACTGGAGGGCGTGGCTGACCATGATGTCCACCAGGTTTTTCCCCCCGACCTGGCTGAAGCCGGTGTAGTTTTCGACGATGGGCGTGGTCGCCACCTGGCCGCCAAGGGCGTCCCGCTCGATAATGGCTGTTTTGAGGCCGCTGCGGACGGCATAAATGCCCGCTGTGAGGCCGGCAGGGCCGCCGCCCACGATCACCACATCGTTTTCCACCAGTTCGGCGTCCACCTCCGGAATGAAGACCGATTGGGGCTCCAGCTTCTTGAGGGAGGCGCAGAAGAGTTCCTGGGATTGGGCTCCCATGCCGATCAGAACCTCGTTGGCAAAGGTCTGGGGAACGCTGTGTGCTGAATACTGGTCCGCCAGACCCGGGTTTGCCTGGATATCCACGATCTCGAGAGATATGAGATCGGGGCGTTCAATTGCCGCCTGAATCCCGTTCAGAGCCTGCTGAGGGCAGTAGGGGCAGGTCGGACTGACAAAGATCTTGACGGCTCTGGGGGAGTCGATTTTCTGCAGGACGTTTTTCGATTCCGCGTTGAGGTGACTCTTGCCCATGCCGACCATCATCATGGTTTCCAGAAAGATTCGCCCTTCTTCACCCATGGGGGCGCCGAGCCATCGAATGGCGTATCGATCCGGCGCGATCAACAGCGTAGGGGAATGGGTGACGTTCCATTTCCGTGCGAGGTCGTGATCAAGAGGGTATTCGCGAAAGGTGATCTTGGATGTGAGCTCCCGGAAAATCCGGACGATCTGACGGTTGGTCTGCGCAAAGACATCATCTCGTGCGCGGCTGACGAACATGTAGATCGGAATATCGTTGGGCATCTGCGAAAAGGCTGCCCGCAACTGCGCCAGAAACGCCGCTTCGCTCATGGTCTCCTGCGGATCGTCCATGTCTCTGGTGTCATCCATTGTGAACCTCCATTGAATAAGTCGTATGGATCGGAATCGTTTATCCTGGATCATTCCGGTTTTTGTTTCATATTCTAAGAAAAGGGACGGCGGGTGTCAACAGCGAGCGAATCCCGAGGGGTTTTGATGCCTTCAGGATCAGGATCTTCGGCCGTTCGACGGCAATCCTTCAGGTCTCGGACGAATTTAGATCAATCACATATTGCTTTTTTCCCAAAAATCGCTTATCGTTTATCAACTCAACTTTCGACTTTCATGATGGTGACCGGAAAGAGGTGCCGGGAGGCTACGGCCCGAGCCCCTTGAGCGGTGAGTTTTAGTGCCGCTTAAGCGCCGCGGAGGATCAGCGGCCCGGACTGTTTGAGCGCAAGCGAGTTTCCGGGCCGCCCGGAGCAAGCTTTAGCGGCACTTGAACGAAACCGCGTGGGGCGCGGGCCGTAGCCTCCCGGCACCGGCCTATGAAAGTCGAAAGTTGAGTTATTAAAAAATTCAACTTTCGATATTTATGACGGTGGCCGGATAGCGGGGCACGGGCCGTATCCTCCCGGCACCGACCTGTGAAAATCGAAAGTTGAGTAAAAGAAATAAAATCGATTGCCGCCCGACCCGTGAAACCGACTGCGAATCTACGATATCCTCAGAGCCTCCCGCGATTCGATAACGAATTGTCCACGCAAACGCCGATCGTTTTTCCCGACGAACTTTCTTTTTGACCCGGATGGTTTGGGTTTGATGATATGAGGATCCGTAAAGAATTCGGATCAAAACCGCAGAAACCGGCAGGATATGGAGAAAGGAGGGGCAGATGACCAAACAGAAGGTGTTGGTGCCATACAATTTTACCGAGAACGATCGGAAGGCCGTTGACTTTGTCATCCGCATGTTTGCGCCCCGGGAGGATGTGGCGGTGACATTGTTCAGTGCGTACACGCCGGCGCCGGAAATCGAAACCCGGAACAATACGATCATGGAAAAGATGCGTCAGAACCTGACTTATCTGAGACAGCGGATCAGCGAGCAGGAGGACAAGATCAAGGCGGTGCGGGACCGCCTCGTTGAAAACGGATTTTCCAGGGATCGGGTCTCCTACCTCTTCACACCCGTTAAAAAAGACATCTCACAAGACATCGTCGATCTTGCCCAATCCGACGGCTTCAATGTCATTGTCCTCAACCGGACATCCGGCAAGATCTCCCGATTTTTTACGGGACACGTATTCCAGAAGGTCGTGATGGGCGTTGAGGACGTGGTGGTGCTCATCGTCACCTGAGATCCTGCGGAGGCGACCCGGCCTACGGAGGCATTGTGAGATAATCTTATCGGCGTGCAGCAGTCCTTGGGCGGCTGCCATGAAAGAAGAGGAGGAATTCATGACAGACAACAACAGAATAGACATTGGCGTCCTCAAGCTTCTCTTTGATGCCGTTACCGGATCAACCGAACTGGAAATCATGGCCAACCGGCTGACCCAACTTCTGGTCGGCACCCTCGGCATCAAGGGTGCCGCCGTCTACATGGTGAACCCTGAATTCGAGGCTCTGGAGTTGTTGGCCTCTTCCGGGCTGAGCATCAATTATATCAATAAGGGACCGGTGCTGGTGGATAAAAGCATCAAGCTGGCATCCAACCGCGAACCGGTCGTCGTGAGCGACGTCTCCAAAAGCGACAAACTCCAATACCCCGAAAATGCCAGGGCCGAAGGTATTCAATCCATCGTATCGACGCCCATATCCCTTCACGGCGTGATCATCGGCGCACTCAGGCTCTATGATGCCGTTCCGTGGGCGGTTTCGGAGCACGATGTGGAGTATCTTCTGGTGTTGGCCCAGAATCTTGGGATCACGATGATGTATTTCCGTCTGGCCAACGCACTTCTGGCCGTCAAAGACAGCGTGGACGCCATCCATTCCGTGTGGCTGCGTCCCACCTACTGAGTGCGACGGTTCCCATCCTATCCTTTACGGACATGTCGGAGGGCGACCATAGGTCGCCCTCCGCGTTGGTCGTCCGTCCGGTTTCCATTTCATCATCCAGGTTGTGTGGCGATCGCATGCGTGATATAGCCGTTTTCGAAGGAATTCCATCCTGAATTGGAGTGGATGGGTTTCACGACAACCGAAAGGGGTCCGGATCGGAAACGAAAATGACGGATGACCGCGAGAATGTTGAAGCGAAGTATCAGCGGCTCAAAGCGCATCTTCAGGGATTGGGACGGGTGATCGTCGCTTTTTCCGGGGGAGTGGACAGCACGCTTCTGCTCCGCGTGAGTCGGGATGTCCTGGGAGAGAATGTCCTGGCCGTCTCCGTGGTATCCGAGACGATGCCTGATCGGGATCGGGAAGCGGCCGCCCGGTTCGCCCTGGAGATCGGCGTACCTTACATGACCGTTCCGACGGATGAACTCTTCCACGAGAGTTTCAGGACCAATCCCGTGGACCGGTGCTATTACTGTAAGCGATTGCGTTTCGGGCACATTGTTCGGATAGGGGCGAAAAAGGGCGTTGCCCATATCCTGGACGGCGAAAATATCGATGACTTGGACGATTACCGGCCCGGTCGGCGGGCCGCCCGGGAGTTGGGGATTATCAGCCCTCTCCGGGAGGCGGGTTTCTCCAAGAAAGAGGTTCGAATCCTGGCGCGCCGGCTGGGACTTGGCGTCTGGAATCGCCCCGCATCCGCCTGTCTGGCTTCCCGAATCCCTCATGGTATGGCGATCACTGCGGAGAGGCTCCGGCGAATCGATTGCGGTGAAATGTTCCTTCGGGATGCCGGAATCAGCAGTGAAATCCGGGTGCGGCTGATTGATGATCGATCGGCCCGTATCGAGATTCCCACCGGAGACCTGGACGCGATCGTTCGGGAGCCTTTTCGTTCCCGGGTCGTCGCTTTTTTCAAGGACCTGGGCTTCCGCCGCATCGCCGTGGATCTGGAGGGCTACCGTACGGGAAGCCTGAATCCTGAAAGGTCGCCGGACGGCGTGGGGGAAGCGAACGCCTCAATTCTTGCGGACAAAGGAGGGATGTCATTATGAAGGTTATCGGATTCAACGCCAGCCCCCGAAAGGACGGTAATACCTTCCGCCTCGTCAACACCGTTCTGGGCGAGCTTGAGAAAGCGGGCATCGAAACCGAACTGGTGCAGATCGGCGGCAGGAAGATCCAGGGGTGTATCGCCTGCTATAAGTGTTTTGAAAACAAGGATCGGCGATGTGCGGTCACTCAGGATATGCTGAACGACTGCCTCGAAAAGATGATCGCCGCCGACGGCATGATCCTGGGATCCCCCACCTATTTTGCCAACATGAGTGCGGATCTCAAGGCGCTCATCGATCGGGCCGGCCTGGTGGCCAAGGCCAACGGGGAGATGTTCCGGCGTAAGGTGGGGGCTGCAGTGGTGGCGGTTCGCCGCGCCGGATCCGTGCACACCTTCGATTCCATCAACCATTTTTTCACCATCGGCCAGATGATCATTCCCGGATCCAGCTACTGGAACATGGGCATCGGCCTCGACAAGGGAGACGTGGACAAGGATGAAGAAGGCCTCCAGACCATGAAAACCCTGGGCCGGAACATGGCCTGGCTGTTGAAGAAAATCAACGCCTGAATTGGAATCTCTCTCTCGCTTCGCGGAAACAACAAAGCGTCCCTTCCCGGCGGGATCAAGCCATGCCCGGGGGTGTCACGATACCGACGCCAGCAAGAATCGCCAACCGAAAAAGGCGACAAGTCCGACGGCGATGGTTGCCAGAAGATTCTTCGTGAACGCACCAATGCCCACGGCGGCGAGGGCGGCGATCAGATAAGGGTTGGTGGGGGAGATGTACCACTTTCCCTGGGGCAACAGTACCGCCGGCAGGGTAATGGCCGTCAGAACGGCCGGTGGAACGTACTGCAGGGAGGATGCCGCCCAGGCGGGCATCCTGATCCGGCCGGCCAGGCCAAAGAGCAGGTAACGGCTGCCGAAGGTCACCCCCGCCATGCCCAGGATGAGCAGCCACTCATACACGTTCACGCAACGCCTCCTTTCCGGTTTTTTTGACGATTCTCGCGGTGATCAGGCCTGAAAAGATTCCCGTGAAGGCTGAGACGATGATGCCCAGTTTGTAAGGCAGGCTGAGGGTCAGCAGGGAGGCTGCCCCCGCGCTGAGAACGCAGACCGCCATGGGAACGTTCTTGACAAAAGGGATGATCATGCCGATGAAGGTGACCGGCATGGCGACGTCAAGCCCCCATCCGGCGGCGTCGGGGATCCGGTCTCCCAGAACCAGACCCAGACCGCACCAGAACTGCCAGTTGACATACATGGCGATGGACGATCCCAGCTGATACCAGTGCTTGAAGCGGGATTCATCCTCCCGTTGGAATCGCCGCACAGTGACGGCGAAGGTCTCGTCGGTGAGCCAGAAGGCGAGGGGAATCCGCCATCTCTGGGGGAGATGTTTCAGGTGGGGGAGCAGTGTGGCGCTGTAAAGCATATGCCGGAGGTTGACGATGCAGGTCGTGAGGATGATGATCGTCACAGGGACCCGGGCAGCCACCAGGCCGACGGCGATAAATTGGGCCGATCCGGCGAAGACCAGGAGGGCCATGATCATCCCGGCGGCGGGCGAGAGGCCCGATGTTGTCGCAAGGGCGCCGTAGATCAATCCAAAGGGGAAGGCCCCCAGGAGCAGTGGAAAGCTGTCCCGGGCTCCGGATATGAATTCATGTTTACGCGTCGACAAGGTTGCAACTCCATTTCGTGTCCGGAAAACACTGCGATGGACGGACAATGCATGGTTGTCCATATGGCTTCGTTGGCGAGTTTGTGCTTTAAAACAACGGGGAGGAGCTTAGCGGATAATCGGATCGAGGTCAAAAAAAAACATTCCGGCAAAGACCGGATTCTGAACCCGAGGCGTCAATCCGAAAAACAGTGGAAGGATGTCCGGTTCAATGGTATGGATCCATGGTGCATAAACCGCCCCTGTTGACCGCCAACCCAATGGAACGCTTATGACCACAGATGCAATGCGCAACGTACTGCTCTATCGATGGCTCATCTTTATCCTTCTCTCTTTCGGGTATATTCTCGTCTACTTCCATCGCCTATGCCCGGCGGTCCTGGCCGTCGACATCATGGAGGATCTCTCGGCCGGCGGCTCGATGACGGGGCTTTTGGGGTCTGCCTATTTTTATCCCTATGCCCTGATGCAACTTCCCGCAGGCCTCATGTCGGATTCCTGGGGGCCGCGCAGGACGATCACCGTATTTTTCGTGGTCGCGGCCGGCGGCGCTGTCGTGATGGGGTTTTCCACGACCGTTGCGTGGGCGATCATCGGCCGGACCATCGTGGGCGTGGGGGCGGCCATGCTCTTTGTCCCCACCCTCAAGATTCTGGCTGAATGGTTCCGCAAACGGGAATTCGCTTATATGACCGGACTTCTCCTGGCCATGGGCGGTGTCGGCACGCTGATTGCCACGACGCCCCTGGTCTGGCTCAGCAACCGGGTGGGATGGCGCAACGCCTTCACTCTGGTGGGCGGCCTGACGCTGATAATGGCGGTCCTCGTCGGGATTTTCGTAAGGAACCGACCGGGGGACCTTGGATGGCCGTCGCCGCTCGAACCGTCGCCGTCGGCAGGGTGTCCGGGCACCGGGCTGGCCGCAGGGATGAAAACCGTCCTCACGTGTCCCGCCTTCTGGCCCCTGGCCGTCTGGTTCTTTTTCGATTTCGGAATTTTTTTCGCCATCGCCGGCCTCTGGGGGGGACCCTACCTTGTTCATGTTTACGGCATGAGCCGAGCCGAGACCGGTCACATCCTCGTCATGCTGGCCGTCGGGCTCGTTGTGGGCGCCCCTGCCGTAAGCTGGCTGTCCGACCGGGTTTTCCGGCGCAGGAAGCCGGTTCTGATGCTTTGTGCGACAGGCATGCTGCTTGTGATCGGAATTTTGGCCCTCAAAACTGCTGCCATTCCGCTATGGGGGCTCTACGGAATTTTCTTTTTCATGACCTTTTTCGGCAATGCCGCCGGCGTCATCGCCTTCACCATGAACAAGGAATTGTTTCCCATCGGGATCGCCGGCACGGCCACAGGTCTCGTCAATCTGTTTCCCTTTGCCGGAGGCGCCGTTTTTCAACCCTTGCTGGGATACATTCTCGAACAGCGGAGCGGCGCTGCGGAAGGATTTACCCCAGCCGGGTACGAGGCGGTTTTTTGGGTGCTGTTCGTTGCCGCGCTCATCGCTTTCGGGGCGGCGTCGCTGACCCGAGAGACCCTGGAAACCGTTTGAATCCCGCCAAAATTCTTGACGTCATCGATATCCTGTGCTTGTCTACCCCTTTTGGCTCGGCACCAGACGTCAGGAAGATAGAATGAACCCGATAATCCCCGCCCTCCCGTTTCAGACATCGGATCCGGCTCATAAACAATTCCAGTACCTGGAGGACCTCGCCACGGCTTATTGGTACTCCGAGGTGCTGTTTGCCGCCCTCGATCTGGACCTGTTCAGCTGGATCGAAAGAGGCGCGGATCGGATCGACAAACTGGCTGATGCCGCTGGATGTCGCCCCGAGGCCCTCGCCCGACTGCTTCGGGTACTGAAGCGAACAGCCCTTGTGCACGCAATCGACGGCCGTTGGGTCAACAGCCCGCAGGCCCGAATGTTTCTTGTGGCCGAAAGCGCGGATTACATGGGGGATTTCTTCCTCTACCGCCGATATATGCAGCCCCGGTGGTCCCTTCTTGCCGAAAGGGTGTCCCTGCCGGACCGGCCCCGGCAGCCGCCGATAACGTCCGACGCGGATTACCGGACCCGAAACGAACAGTATGTCCGGTCCATGGATCGACTCGTCCGCCGAAAAAGCCCCGAGATCCTGAGCATTCTGGAACATGAGTCCTGGCGTGGGCCCTTACTCGACGTCGGAGGCGGCGCCGGCAGCCTGGGCCGGGCGATCCTCAAGACGCGTCCAACGGCGTCAGGTGTTCTTTTTGACCTTGCCGAGGTGATCCGTGCCGGCCGCCGCATCCATCCTTGCCCCGGCGATTGGGCCCGTACACTGTCCGTTGCCGGTGACTTCCGTCGCCATCCTTTTGCGTCCGGCAGCTTCGGGCTGGTGATCATGAGCAATTTTCTCCATGCCTACGGCCGAAAGACGGCTCGGGATCTGCTTGCGGCGGCGGTGATCCTGCTTCGACCGGGCGGTCTGATCCTGATCCACGACTATTTTCCCGACCGTTTGGGAATCCGTCCCCATAAAGGGGCTTTTTACGACCTCAACATGATGCTCAACACCTACGAAGGGGCCTGTCATGAGAGCCGGGACATCGTCGGATGGCTCGATGCCGTGGGCGTCAAGCGGGTGGTGGTACGTGATCTGGAAACGGACACGTCGGTTATTCTGGCCGGCGGCGATGTCGGCGGGGGGGACGGCATCGACGATCCGGAGGAATGGACTTCAGTCGCCCGGGAGATCGGCTTCGTCGATGCCGCCATGACCACGCCTGCCGATATCGTGACGGCCCACTGGCCCGCCTGGAAATGCCGGTTCGGTTGCAAAGGGTACGGCAGGCATCGACAGTGTCCGCCTTATGCCATGCCGGTTGAAGCCCTGCGGTCGCTTCTGGCCGAATATTCCCGGGCCGTCCTCGTTCAAGGGAGCCCGCCCGGAAGGGATTTTCATCACCGTCTTCTGGCGCTGGAGCGGGCCGCCTTCCTGAAGGGCTTCCCCAAGGCCCTGGCCTTTGGCGCCGGCCCTTGCACGGTCTGCGACAGGTGTCCCGTCGACGATGTCTGCCGACATCCCGAAAAGGCCCGCCCCGCTATGGAAGCCTGCGGCATCGACGTCTACGCTACGGCCGGGCGGGTGGGGTGGCCGCTTCGACCGGTGCGGGACAGGGGCGACTGGGTGACCTATGTCGGCCTGCTGTTGTTGGAGTAACCCATGCGATTTCTTCTGGTACAGGTTCCCACCTCCCATCTGGGGGCGGGAGAACGGGTCTATCCGTTAGGACTGGCGCGGCTGTCGGGGCTGATCCCCGAGGGACATGACAAACAGGCCCTTGACATGAACCGCTCTCTGGACCCCTGGCAGGATCTCAAAGCGCGGCTGCTCACATTCCGACCGGACCGGGTTCTGCTCTCGTTTCGGAACATCGACCCGCTGGCCGGTCAGCAGACCTCGTATCTCGCTTCTCTCAAGACCGCCGCCCGCATGAGCCGTCTCCTTGTCCCGGACGCCCGGATCTGGGCCGGCGGACCGGCCTTCTCCCTCTTTCCCGAGCGTCTTATGACCGAAATTCCGGAGATCGACGTGGGGCTGGTGGGGGAAGGAGAACGCGCCTTGCCGCAGATGACGGCAGGCGGTGGAGGCGTTCCGGGAACGCTCTGGCGGGAAGGGGGAAAGATCCGACGCAGCCCGGCGGGCGCTCCGGTGGACATGAACGCCCTGCCGCCCCCGGATACGGCCGCATTTTCACCGGCCGACTACCTGGAGGGCAACCGCTATGTGGCGGTCATGGGCATCGAAGGCAAGCGGGGGTGCGACCTCTCTTGCGCCTACTGCGTCTATCCCGGCCTCGGCGGGAGACGGATGCGCCTCCGGGACCCGGAGCGGATCGTGGATGAGATGGAAACGCTCCACCGCGGCTTCGGCGTCGAATGGTTTCACTTCACCGACGGCG
>NZ_JBFXGG010000018.1:0-17152 GCF_050178255.1 Desulfococcus sp.
CGCCCTGACGGCGCGTGTCCCCCGATACCGCGCAAGCCGGCCGCGATACCGCGTGGTCGACCCCGATCCCATCCCCCGAGAAACAATTGGCGAACCCGCATTGGGAGGGAGAGCGAACACACAGGTTCGCTCCTACACCGTGAAACGTTGAATTCGTGTGAATGCCGCCGATGTTGATTCCGCCCCGATCGATGTAGGGGCGGACCTGCGTGTCCGCCCTGACGGCGCGAGTCCCCCGATACCGCGCGTGCCGGCCGCGATAACCGCGTGGTCGACCCCGATCCCATCCCCCGTAAAACAATTGGCGAACCCGCATTGGGAGGGAGAGCGAACACACAGGTTCGCCCCTACACCGTGAAACGTTGAATTCGTGTGAATGCCGCCGATGTTGATTCCGCCCCGATCGATGTAGGGGCGGACCTGCGTGTCCGCCCTGACGGCGCGTGTCCCCCGATACCGCGCGTGCCGGCCGCGATAACCGCGTGGTCGACCCCGATCCCATCCCCCGTAAAACAATTGGCGAACCCGCATTGGGAGGGAGAGCGAACACACAGGTTCGCCCCTACACCGTGAAACGTTGAATTCGTGTGAATGCCGCCGATGTTGATTCCGCCCCGATCGATGTAGGGGCGGACCTGCGTGTCCGCCCTGACGACTGCCTGCGGGGGCGGTATCGTGTAAACTTTTTACGCTCCTGTGCGTCTAACTAATTAGTTGTCCTAAACCGAAGGAGAGGCATCATGATCCACGGCAACATCACCCGATCCGTCAGAGGGGTTATCCTATTCCTGATCGGTTTTCTATCGGTCGCGCTGGTAGGCACTGCCGGATATGCCGACGCATTCCAGCGCCACGACGGCGGTCCGGGCAGGACCTCCCGAGGTTATGACGGCCGCCGGGACCATTCCCGAGCGCCCCGCGGCGGGGAATTCCGGAGCCGGAGGGCGCACCCCCGAGCGCCCCGAGCCGGTGAATATCGTGGTCCCAAGAATATCCATCGTTCGCGCCGCGACGTCGTCAATCGAAATAATCACCGGAGAGGACGCATTTCCAAAGGCAATGTCGTCCGGCATGAAAGACGGTTTTCCGGCTACCGGGATGGGCGGTCGCATTACAGAAAGGGAATCGCCGTCCCCCGATACGGTCGCCATCCCAAGTACGGCCATAATGTGAAACGCACCTACCGGCGTCACATCTGCCGTCCGGGATTGAAGTGCTATCACTACCACCGACGGCCCTACTATCGGGGGCGTCCCTATTGGGGGTATTCACCAGGATATGTCAGGGTGCGACCACCCATCGGGTCACTGTTCCTTTCCCTTCCCTTGGGATGTTTCGGTTTTTATGTCGGCGGGTCGATCTACTATTACTACGACGATGTTTATTACCGACCGGTGTCGTCGGGTTATGTCGTGGTATCACCCCCGGCGGTTGCGGTTCCCCAGATCGCTTCGGGGGAGGTGGAATACACCCAGGTCTCCGTCACGGCGGCGCTGCTCAATGTACGGTCCGGCCCGGGGGCCGGCCATCCCGTGTTTCGACAAGTGCGACGGGGAGAGATCCTGACCGTCGCTGAAGAGTCCGACGGGTGGCTCTATATCGAACTGGGCGACGGTGAGAAAGGGTGGATCGATGCGCGGTATGCCGCGCCCATGGTGGCCGTCAACGGTTGATCCTTTTTCAACGCATCCCCAGGATCGACGCATCCGCGGTGCTCAGCGGACAATCATCGCCGAGGGGACGATTATGATCGTTTCAGGCAACCGGGGGGCGACCGCATCCGGCGGGAGTGTCGCAGTATGCCGCGGAAAAGGGTAGATGCAGCTGACGGTGGATTCCCGATGGATCGCGGATTTCAAAATTGGAGATCCCCATCCCCAGAAGCCGGACCCGTTTTTCGCCGACATCGGCGGCGTCGAGCAGGAGACCGGCCTGGATTGTCATGGTCTCCGCGCTGATGATGGGCCGGTCCAGGGTAACGCTCCGCGTGATGCATAGAAAATCCGAAAATCGCACCTTGATCGTCAACGTCATTCCCCGGACGGCGTGTTTTCTGACGAGGATTTCCAGACGATCGGCCAATTCCCGCAACACCGCTGTCAGTCGATCCCGCCCCTCGATGTCCTCTGAAAAGGTGATCTCCCTGCTGATGGATTTCCGCATCCGATCGGCATTGACCGGCCGGTGATCCTGGCCGTGGGCGATATCGTAGAAGTAATTGCCCGCTTTGCCGAATCGGCGGACGAGCTCTACCCTCGAGATTCTTCTCAGGTCCGCACCGGTCCGGATGCCCATGGCGAGCATCTTTTCTTCCGTGACCTTGCCGACGCCGTGGAACTTTCGGATGGGCAGACGTCCGATGAAGCTGTCGGCCGCGTGGGGCGGCACCACGGTGATGCCGTCGGGTTTGTTCTCGTCCGAGGCGACCTTGGCCAGAAACTTGTTGAAGGAGATGCCGGCGGAAGCCGTCAGTCCTGTCCGTGTCCGGATATCCCGCCGGATACATTCCGCGATACAGGTGGCGGACGGATTTCCTTTTTTGTTCACGGTCACGTCCAGAAAGGCTTCGTCAAGGGATAGCGGCTCGACCTGGTCGGTGTATTCGTGGAAGATTTCCCGAATTTCTGCCGACACCCGTCGATATACCGCCATTCGGGGCCTGAGAAAGACTGCATGAGGGCATCGGGCAAGAGCGATTTTTCCGGGCATGGCCGAATGGATGCCGAATCGTCGGGCCTCGTATGAGCAGGCGGCGACAACGCCCCGCTTACGGGGATCGCCGCCGACAATGACCGGCTTGCCCCGAAGTTCGGGCCGGTCGCGCTGCTCCACGGCGGCATAAAAGGCGTCCATGTCGATATGGATAATCTTTCGATAACCTTTCATGATGATGAAGCGGCTGCGAAATGCCCGCGATGTCGGAGGCCGGCAAGGTGTTGTGATTTTCCCCTTTAAAAAATCGGATCAATAGGCCTTGACGGGGCGAACGTTCATGGCTTGTTTGCCTTGGGGGGTGGTTTTCAGGTCAAAGCTTACGAGATCATCCTCCTGAAATCCAAAGTGTCCGAATTCTTTTATGTTCTTGTGGTAAAGAAAGATGTCTCCGTGCTCTTCGGTGGTGATGAAGCCGTACTTCTTTTTTTCATTGTACCATTTTATGCGACCTTCCATGCGTCAAATCCCTTTCTGTGGTGGCAAGTTGTTTCGGATAATGCCCGGCGGTTTTCCGATCATTTCGAAAGAAGGTCTAAAACGGCGCTTTAGACGGCCTCCAAAACAATATACCGGAAAATGATCCTCTTTGGGCGTCGTTTTCCGGTTTGTCGCCTGATCCATAATTTCATACATCATGCATCATAATCTATCGTCATTCAAAAAAATTATCAAGGGGTAAATCAAGCGCGGCCGGGTTGCTTTCGACAGGTTTATGTTTTTTTGTTTCAGTAGGATATGTTGCCTTTGAGAATTTCGTCAAAGTTATGCTTGCCATGACGGTTTCGGATACTATAGGTATCGGCCGACGACCCCCGGTAACCGGTGCCGGTATCCTTCCGGATCTCCTCGACCGGTTGGATTTTCCGGCACTCAACGGAAGAAAGGATATGGAACCCGAAAAAATGAGACGGCGACAAGAAACCGATGTGTTGGTGATTGGGGGCGGAGCCATCGGCATATGCTCGGCCTATTATCTGCGGCGGAAAGGGATCGATGTGGTGGTGGTCGATCGGGGATCGGTCTGTTCGGGGTGCTCCGCCGGAAATGGTGGACTGATTGTACCCAGCTACAGCATTCCCCTCGCTTCGCCGGGCAAGATTCTGAAAGGCTTGAAATGGATGTTCAATCCGGAAAGTCCGTTTTCCATCAAGCCCCGTCTCGATCCGGAGCTGATCCGGTGGATGCATCTGTTTCAGCGGTCCTCCCGCACGTCCCGTTTTTACGCCGCCATTCCGGTGATCCGGGACTTGAACCTGAACGGGCTTGCCCTCTTCGAGGAATTGAACCGGGAGGCCGACCTGGACCTTCGGCTGGCGCAGCAGGGTTTTCTTTCGGTGTTCAATACCCCTCGCGGTCTTGACGAGATCCGGAAGGAGGCACTTCTGTTGCAGGCATTCGACATCCCGTTCGACATCGTTGGGGCGGATGTTGTCCGGGATATGACGGGCGGCATCAGGACCATGGCCGGCGGCGGCGTCTTCTTCCCTATGGACGCCCATCTCGATCCCCGGCACTTCGTCCTGCAGGTGGCGGCATCGGCGCGACGCATGGGGGTGCGCATTCATGAATCGACTGAGGTAATGGGGTTCCGGACCGTCGGGAAACGGATCGTCGCCGTCGAAACCACCCGGGGAGACATTGTCGCCCGCAATGTCGTCATGGCCGGCGGATCATGGTCGACGCGGATGCTCGGGAGCCTCGGGATCCGAATCCCCATGCAGCCGGCCAAGGGATACAGCGTCACCTTTACCCGGACGAAAACCTGTCCGACGATCCCCGTGGGACTTTTAGAGGCCAAAACGGTGCTGACGCCTTTGGAGGAGACCTTCCGGGTGGCGGGAACTTTTACGTTTGCGGGGTTTGATGCGGTCTATCGGCAGCGGCGCATCAAGGCGGTGGTGCGCAGCATGACCGCCTATTTTCCGGATATCGACCCGTCTTCCATGAATCTCGTCGAGATATGGCAGGGATTCAGGCCCTGCAGCCCGGACGGGTTGCCGTATATTGGTCGTACGGCCCGCGTGGAGAATCTCATTATCGCGACCGGGCACGGCATGCTGGGCATTACCCAGGCCCCCATATCCGGAAAAATCGTCTCGACACTGGCGACCGAAGATCGGCCGCCGCTGGACATCGGGCCTTTGAACCCCGACCGTTTCAGCCGGCCCTGAGCGTCGGTATATCCCGGTACCGAAACACGGTAGGATACATGACGGTTGACCGGAGCGTCCGGCCTTGATAAGTAATGGTTGGATCATTATAAAAAATAAATGCCTGAGCCGATGCGATGATCCATCCTTTTGGGGATCGAGATATCTCGACTTTGGACTTTGATAGGCCGCATCTTTCCGATCTCCATCATGAAAGTCGACAGTTGAAGAGATATCACAATGGGCGCGGCCGCGGCGCGTGTCACGTCAACAAAGGGTTGCAACAAATGTCCAAACCCCCCGGCGTCAACAGCAAGGACAGCACGTTTCGCGTCGCCCGGCAGAGTCGGATTTTTCAGGATGTGGTCGACCAGATCCAGGAAGCGATCCTGAGCGGGCAATTTCAGACGGGGGACAGACTTCCTTCTGAACGGGAGATGCGGGAGATTTTCCATGTCAGTCGGGGCACCCTTCGAGAAGCGCTCCGGGTGCTGGAACAGAAAGGGCTGATCGAGGTCCGTCTCGGGGTCAACGGCGGCGCCATGGTCAAGGCGGCCATGGTCGAGACCCTGACTGAAAGTCTCGGGCTTATGCTCCGACTCCGGAAAATTTCCCTCGATCACCTTCACGAGTTCCGCGAGGATATCGAAGGCATCGTCACGGCGAAGGCCGCCGCCAGGGCAGCGGACACCGATGTCGAGAAGCTTCGGGGCCTCCTGGACGAAGCGGAAAGATGTGTTGCGGGCGGCATTGCCCAGTGGCGCGCGTTTTTGAATGTCGATAAGAAATTTCACCAGACCCTGGCCCGCATCACCGGAAACCCTATCTACATTTTCATTCACGACATGGTCCACGACAACATCCAGCCTTACTACGATACCTTTCTCCCCCCGGACGAGCGTCGACTCGAGGAGAACTATCAGGATCTCATGGATATTTTCGCGGCGGTGAAATCAAGGGATGCGGAGCGGGCCGGCGATCTGGCCCGAAAGCACATCTGGCGTTTCAACGAATATATGACAGGGCGGCAGGGGGATTCGTCCCTGAAGAGGTGAGGACGATGACAAAAGCCAATATCATTCTCACCGGATTCATGGGAACCGGCAAGAGCACTGTGGGAAAATTACTGGCAAAAGCATTGGGGTACCGTTTCGTGGATACGGACGAACTGATCCAGGTCCGGACCGGGCGAACCATTGCCGAGATTTTCAATGAGAAGGGGGAAGCGGCGTTTCGCGAAATGGAGGCTGAAACGGCCCGGGAGTTGGGCCGGAAAAGCGGTCTGGTCATCTCCACAGGCGGCCGTCTGATGCTGGATCCCGACAATGCCGCGGCCCTTGGCGAAACCGGGCGGATTTTTTGCCTGAAGGCTACGCCCGAGGAGATTGTGGCGCGCATTTCCGGAGACGCCGGGGCCGAGCGCCCTCTGCTGAAAGGTGGAGACCCCATTGAGCGGATTGTCGGCCTGATGCGGGAGCGGGAGGCCGGCTATGCCCGGTTTCAGGGAATCGATACGTCCGGTCAGACACCTGAAGCGGTGGCGAAGCGTCTGCTTGAAGCCTATCAGACGGATTAGCATGGTTTTGACGGGATGTATGGTCCCCTCATTCGATAATCGACAGGGGAATGGCGCATACCTCGGATGGAGAAGACGACATGAAAACGATACTCGTCCTTCACGGCATCAATCTCGACATGTTCGGCCAACGGGACTCCCGACACTACGGGACGGTCACTCTGGCCCAGATCGACCGTCGCTTGAAGGCGCTGGGTTCGGAGCTGAACGTCGCGGTGGAGTGTTTTCAGACCAATCATGAGGGGGAGATGGTCGAGAAAATCCACCAGGCCCATGCGGCCAAGACCGACGCCGTCGTTATCAACGCCGGGGCCTGGACGCATTACAGCTATGGCATCATGGATGCTCTTGGCCTGCTTGCGGCGCCCGTCGTGGAGGTCCACATGTCCCATGTCCACGCCAGGGAGGCGTTCCGGCACGTGTCGGTGATTGCGCCGGTGGTCCGGGGGCAGATCTCCGGCTTTGGCGTCAACAGCTACCTCCTGGGCCTCAGAGCCGCCGTCGACCTGATCCGGGACATGGAATGATGCTGTCCGTGAAAACGGCTCGATGAAGGTATATCCATGACGGAAAACCGGTTTTCAGCCCTGGCCCGAAGCATTGCGGGGGATGTCCGCACCGATGACCTGGGACGGTATCTGCTTTCGACGGACGGCAGTATTTTCCGGAAGACGCCCGCCGCCGTGGTCTACCCCAGACATGCCGGCGATGTTGCCAAAACCGTGGTCTTCGCCCGTTCCCGGGGCCTGTCGGTCCACCCCCGAGGGGCCGGGAGCGGGCTCTGCGGCGGGGCGTTGGGCGGCGGTATCGTGGTTGATTTCACCCGCCGCATGAACCGTCTGATCCGGCTCGACACCGCGGGTCGTACCTTCGAATGCGAACCCGGCTATCGCCTGGGCGAGTTGGAGGCGGCACTCGCGGGAAAAGGGCTTTTCTTCCCCCCGGATCCCTCCAGCGGCGAGTATGCCACATTCGGCGGGATGGCCGCCACCAACGCCAGTGGCGCCCACAGCGTCAAGTACGGGAACGTCGCCGACTACCTCCTGGACGCCGAGGTCGTGACGGGCGACGGCCGCACCCTCATGCTTTCGGAGCTTGAAACCCGGGACGCCGAAGCCCTGCCCCCGAATCTCAGGGCGCTTTATCGCCTCTATATGGAAAACAGAGGGATCATCGAGGGCGCTTATCCCCCCGTCCGATGCAATGTCGCCGGTTACAACCTCAGGGGACTCGTCGCCGGCGACCGGCTCCGCATGACCCGTCTGATCTCCGGCGCCGAGGGCACCCTCGGCATCACCGTCCGCCTGAAATTCCGGCTTTTGGAAAAACCGCCCCACGAGAGCCTGGTCGTCGCTTTTTTCGACGACATCGTCGCCGCGGCGACGGCGGTGCAGCGCATACTCCCCATGGGACCGTCGGGCATTGAAATCATGGACAAGTCGCTCCTTTCCCTTGCCGGGAAAACCGATCCCACCCTTCGGGACAGGATCCCCATCGGTGCAGACAACGTCCTCATGGTCGAGTTCGACGATTTTTCCGCCGCGACGTGCGCGGGATTGGCGGAAGCGGCCAGGGAATGTGTCGAAACGGCGGGTCTGGCCCGGGAGGCGCATCTCGCGGTTTCGGCCGGGGAGAAGGCCCGGTTCTGGGCGGTGCGGAAGGCTGCGGTTCCCATCCTCTACCGGCTCAAGGGGGAGAAGAAGATTCTGGCCCTGATCGAGGATGCCGCAGTGCCCACGGACCGACTGGTGCCGTATTTCAAAGGCATTTACGAGATCCTGAACCGTCGGCGGATTCCCTTTGTAACCTACGGACACATCGCCAAGGGACTGCTTCACACCCGTCCCCTCCTCGACCTCAGGAAGGCCGGGGATGCGGCGCTGTTAAAGCCCCTGGCGGACGACGTCTTCGAACTCGTTCATCGCCTGGGCGGCTCGGTTTCCGGCGAGCACGGCGACGGCCGTCTTCGGAGTGCTTACATAAGACGGTGCTACCCGGATATCTGGCCCCTTTTCATCGCGGTCAAACGTCTTCTGGACCCGGCGGGGATCCTCAACCCGGAGATCAAGACCCTGGACGATCCGAATCAGATGACGGGTCCCCTCCGCTACGGCCCGGACTACCGTGCCGGGGAACCCGGTCGCAACCGCCTCCGATGGCCCGAGGGTTTTGTCCGGGAGATCGAAAAATGCCACGGCTGCAGCAAATGCACCACGGTGACGGCGGCCACCCGCATGTGCCCCGTGTACAAACTCACCCGGGACGAGGAGGCGTCCCCCAAGGCAAAAGCCAATGCCTTGAGGGGGCTTATCAGCGGGGCGCTTCCGGAGCGGTCTCTCTTTGAACGGGCTTTCCAGAGGGTGATGAGCCGGTGTGTCCACTGCGGAAGCTGTTTTCACGAATGCCCCTCCGGGGTCGACATTCCCAGGATGGCCGTCGAGGCCCGGGCCCGGTATGTAAGGCGGTTCGGCCCGACCCTCGAATACCGGCTCCTGACGGCCGCGGAATTCGCGGGGCGGTTCGCCCGAAAGCTTCCCGACGCGGTGAAAGGGCTTGCGGATACCCGTATGGCCCGAAGGGCGGCTGAACGGTTCGCCGGTATTTCCGCCCGGCGAAGACCACCGCATTTTCCTGCCCGCGACCTTTTCGAAAGGGTTCCCGGCGAATCCGGCGGGGGCCGGTTCCGGGTGCTCTATTTCGCGGGATGCTACGCGACGTACATCCGGCCCGAGATTGGTGAGGCCGCCGTAAAGGTGCTGACCGCCATGGACATGACCGTCAGCCTGCCGCCGCAGCACTGCTGCGGTCTGCCCATGCTGGCCAAGGGCATGACGCGGACGGCGGCGAAAAGGATCCGGAGGAACCTCGCCCGATGGGGGCGATTGGCGGTTGCGGCGGATGCCGTAGTGGTCACCTGCTCTTCCTGCGGCCTTTCCTTGATGCAGGAATGGGGATATCTTTGCGACACGGCCGAGATGCGCATCGTCCGTGAAAAAACGATGCACATCAGCCGGCTGATCGAGCGTTTCCCCGGTCGATTGAACCTCGCGCCCCTTGGTGTCAAAGTCGCCTACCACCTGCCGTGTCACCTCAACGTCCAGCCGTCCCCGAAAAGCGCTCTCAAGCTGCTTTCACGGATTCCCGGCCTCGAGACGATCGATCTGGATAGCCGCTGCTGCGGCATGGCCGGTATCTGGGGCATGAGCGCCGCCAATATCGATCTGAGCCGGCGGATCGGCGCGGAGATGATTCACCGGCTCGATCGGTCAGGTGCGGATTTCGGGGCGACCGACTGTCCCACCTGCCGGATGCAGATGGAGGATATGAGCGGAAAGCCCGTCCGTCATCCCATCGAAATCGTTGCCGCTGCATTGCCCGGACAACCCCATCGTCAGAGGGGTTGAACATGGGGTGGCGGGTGTTCGCTTGTTGAAAAAAAATCGATTCATCACAATGGTCATTCAGTGACGCTGAAAGGAAGACGACATGAAAGTGGACATGACAAAAGTGAGCTATATTCTGGGACGAAGCATCGCCGGAGATTTCAAGCGGCAGAGCATCGACATCGAGGTCGACAGCTTTGTCGACGGCTTCAGAGGCGCCGCAGCCGGGGAGCCGAGCCGGATCCGCGTCGCTGAAATGCAGCAGATCATGGAGGGGTTCAAGAACGCTTTTCAGGAGCGACGGCAGACCGAGACATCCGGCAGGGCCGAGGCCAACCTGGAGAAGGGGCGGGTTTTTCTGACGGAAAACCGGGAAAGGGCGGGCGTCGTCGAGACCGAAAGCGGCCTTCAGTACCGCGTCATCCGGGAGGGCAGCGGGAAGACCCCTTCGGCATCCGATACGGTGGAGACCCACTACGAGGGCAGGACTATCGACGGCAATATTTTCGACAGCTCGGTCAAACGCGGCAAACCGGCCACTTTCCCGGTGAACGGCGTCATCCGGGGATGGCAGGAAGCCCTTCAGCTCATGAGCGAGGGGGCCAAATACGAGCTTTTCATTCCGTCCGACCTGGCCTATGGCCCCGGCGGTGCCGGGAACGCCATCGGCCCCCATGAAACCCTGATCTTCGAGGTGGAACTCCTCAAGATCGTCTAACCGCTGCGACGCCAAAAAGTCAAGGGATAACCACCATGGGCAACAGCCGACCGGTTTGTTCCACATGAGAATTCACTACTTCAACTTTCATGATGGTGACCGGATAGCGGCCCATGAAAGTCGAACGTTGAGTCACTATATCAGGAAGGGTTAAAAATGGAGATAAATCCCGATTTGATTTCTCCTTGCGGTCTATACTGCGGTGTCTGCGCCATTTACATCGCGTCGCGCGACAACAACACCAAACTGAAGGCGCGATTGGTCAATCTATACAAGGGCGGGCAGCCGGGAAAAGGTACGCTCCCCAACAGCGAAACGCTTTCTACGGAAGATATGCATTGTGGCGGGTGTTTGTCGGATGATCGTTTCATGCACTGCCGACAATGCGAGATCAGAGACTGTGCCCGGGGAAAAGGGTACACAGGGTGTCACGAGTGCGATGATTTTCCCTGCCGGCATATTGATGATTTTCCCATGGCCGTTGGGAAAAAAGTCATTTTGCGGTCTGTTCCGTATCGACGGGAATTCGGAACTGAAAAATGGGTTCGGGACGAAGCGGCCCGCTATAGATGTCCGGAATGCGGCAATACGGTTTTTCGCGGCGCCATGAAATGCAATCAATGCAAAGCGGCGTTGGATCTGGACTGACTCGTTTCAGGAATCAGGATATGAAAGGAATTCAACTTTCGACTTTCATAGGCCGGTGCCGGGAGGATACGGCCCGCGCCCCACGCGGTTTCGTTCAAGTGCCGCTAAAGTTTGCTCCGGGCGGCCCGGAAACTCGCTGCGCTCAAACAGTCCGGGCCGCTGATCCTCCGCGGCGCTTAAGCGGCACTAAAACTCACCGCTGAAGGGGCCCGGGCCGTATCCTCCCGGCACTGCTTTCCGGTCATCGTCATGAACGTCGAAAGTTGAGAAAGGAACCTTATGAACCGAATATATCCGACATGTACCGCCGTCCTTCTGGCCGTTGCGATTGTTCTATATGGGAACCCGGCAACTGCATCCCGCACCGAATGTTCGGCGGTCGACACCCTTGTCGAGGGAAACAGCGCTTTTGCGGTCAAGCTGTATCGTGAACTCGGCGCTGCGAACGGCAATCTGTTGTTTTCACCCTACGGCGTTTCATCGGCGTTGGCCATGACCTATGCCGGGGCCCGCGAAAATACGGCCGTTGAGATGAAAGCCGCCTTGGACTTCCAACTCGATCCGCCCGACCTGCATACCGCATTCAATCGTCTGAACCGGAAACTTACGGCCGGTGCGCGCAAAACCGGTCAGAGAATGAACATCGCCAACGCATTGTGTTTGACCGGCGGGGATGTGGACAGGGCGTTCAAGGCACTGCTGAAGGAAAACTACAACGCCGAAATTTTCACCGGAGGGATCGACCGGATCAACGGGTGGGTCCGGCGGCAGACGGAAGGCAACATCGAAAGGATTATGGAAACCCTCGACCCCCAATCGGTGTGTGTGCTTCTGAACGCCGTCTATTTCAAGGGTGTCTGGGAGCGGCGCTTCGCGGATGAACAGACACATGAAGCCCCCTTCAGGCTGTCGTCGAGGGAACAGGTCACTGCGCGTCTCATGTATCGGAAAGACCGTTACAGATGCTTGACGAAGACGGACGTTCAGGCCGTTGCCCTGCCTTATAAAGGGGAGGCACTGTCCATGGTGGTCCTGTTGCCGCGGGACGTGGACGGCCTGGGGGAACTGGAGAAGCGGCTCACCACGGAGACGCTGATGCAATGGCTTTCGGAGCTGGATGCGGCGTCCGTACAGGAAATGGAACTCTTCCTGCCGAAATTCAGAATGGAAACCGGGCATGATCTGGTGCCTCCCCTCAAGACACTGGGCATGAAAGATGGGTTTGACCCCGCGGGAAAGGCCGACTTTCGGGGCATGGGAGGGGCGAAGGGGGCGTTGTGGATCTCACAGATCAAGCACAAAGCCGTTATGGATGTGAACGAGGCGGGTACGGAGGCCGCCGCCGCGACAGCCGTTGAAATGGCATTGACGTCCGTCCGGGAATATCCGGTCTTTCGTGCGGATCACCCCTTCATCTTTCTCATTCGCGAACACGCGACCGGAAGCATTCTGTTCATGGGAAGACTGGCCGATCCCCGAGACTTGCAAGACGGAAAGCGATAAGGCCGGACGCCAATCCGGATACCGTCCCGTGTCGCCGTACAGCCCTCCCGACAGCTCGTCGATGCGAATATCCCGAGGAAAGGCGATGAAGGGCCGCCACCGTGCTTTTGCCGCAGCCTCCCGGCACCGGCCTATGAAAGTCAAAAGTTGAGTTCATGATATCAAACCCCTGTTGTTCCGGTTGCAGCGATTCGTCATGTTGCCGTTGGCCGGCGTGTCGATGGGACACCGAACGGAAATACGGCGCATCCTACTTGGCGCCGACGGCTTTTTTGCCCTTTTCCTTGATATCGATGAGTTTCTCCGTTTTTTCGGAAGCCTTCTCGATGCGCGGCTTGAGCCCCTTCAGGATCCGCATGACATCCTCCCGGTTCCGGGACAGATGGATGGTCAGCTCCTCCAGCGTGTCTTCATCGATCTTGATGTTTTCAACCTTTTCAATGAAACCGGCCAGTGCCAGCGCAATGTCGAGCATCCTGTCATGCTCGTCGGCCTCCTTTTTCGTCAGATACATCCCCACCTCTTTCCCATCTCGCATGACAAGATATCTCACCTCGACGGTCATGTTGTGGTCTCTCCTTTCATGGATAGTCCTGTTTTAGATGTCGACGGCATCTCTATTATCATGTCGGTTCCGGCTTGTCTGCATTTTCCTGCCCGCAGACAAGCCGGAAGCATTGTGATCTCAACTTTCGACTTTCATAGGCCGGTGCCGGTTACCATCATGAAAGTCGAAAGTTGAATTGTGATGTCGTGCAACCCGGCATTCCCTCACCTCCGGGGCGATGCGCGGCCGGCACCTCGAACGTCGCTTTGACGTCAATATCGAGCCGGGGGGATGTTCTGGTTGATCCGGAAGATGTTTTCCGGATCGTATTTCGCTTTCACAGAAGCGAGGCGCTGGTAATTCTCGCCATAGGCCGCCTGGACTCGCCCCTGGACCTCGTCCTCCATCATGAAGTTGACGTAGGCCCCTTCCAGGTTGAACGGGTGAATCGCCGCCCAGTAGGTGCGTCCCCATCTCTTCAGGGCATCGGCCTGTCCCGGATCGCCGTCGATTCCGGCGATCACCATGGACCATGTGGCGTCGCGCATGCTCCAGGCCGTCGCCGCTTTCGGCACGCGGTGGACCGCGCCGTCGATGGGGTAGAGGTGCATGAGCGACAATTCGCTGGGCGCCTCCGCGGCCTGTGCGATGTGCGTATCGATCGCTTCATCCGGCAGGCTCTTGACAAAGTCGCCCTTCCAATACCATTGCAGCCCCTTTGGCAGAAACGGATCGAAGAACGCTTGCATCGCCGGAAACGGCATCGTTTGCATCCAGTTGAAGATGGGCGGCGGCAAGGTCTTGAGGAGTTTCGCCAGGATCATTTCACCTTCCGCCTGGGGTCCGTTGTAGCAGGAGATCACGGCACAGGCGCGTTTGCCCCGGTAATCTTCTGGAAACGGGTCCATGGAGAGCACCGTCTTGAGGCCGACGAATGCATACAACTCCTCGGGCGCGGTCGGCAGGAAGTCGCGATAGGCCTGCATCACCGCCTTGGCGTGAGCCGTCTCCCAGAAGATCGGACCGGCATAAACCGTCTCCACCGGATGTGCCTGGAACAGGAAGCTTGTCACCACGCCGAAATTGCCGCCGCCGCCGCGCAGCGCCCAGAAGAGATCGGGGTGCTCCTTCTTGTCGGCCTTGACAAGACTGCCGTCGGCCAGGACAATATCCGCCTCGATCAGATTATCGATCGTAAGCCCGTACTTGCGCGTGAGGTACCCCGTGCCGCCGCCGAGGGTGAGACCGGCGACGCCGGTGGTCGATACGATGCCGAACGGGACAGCCATTCCAAAGGCGTGGGTGGCATGATCGACATCCCCTGACGTGCAGCCGGGATCGACGCGAACGGTTCGGCTCGCCGGATCCACGCGCACGCTTCTCATCATCGAGAGATCAACCATCAGTCCGCCGTCGCAACTGCCAAGGCCGGGACCGTTGTGGCCGCCGCCGCGAACAGCGATGGGCAGGCCCTGGTCGCGGCCGAAGCGCACCGCGGCGATGATGTCGGCGACATCGAGGCAGCGCGCAATCAGGCGTGGTCGCTTGTCGATCATGCCGTTGTAAAGAGACCGGACGACATCGTAGTCCGCATCACCGGGACTGACGAGTCGTCCGCGAAGTTTTTGCTTCAGTGTGGATACGATCTGATCGTTCATTGTTATTCTCCTTCATGGGCGGCTATACCGATCCGATATTACGGCACCGCCGCAAGGATCGAATATCGCAGCCGCCGACGGTATGCCGGGGCACCGGGCAACGCTCATCTCGCGGGTGACGCAGATCATGGTCATGCCCGAAGGGGGAGGTCCGCCATGGTGTCGAGGACGTCCTTGATCATCTCTGTTTTTTTTTACTTGACTTTCGACGTTCATGATGGTGACCGGACAGCGGCTGAAGGAGACAAAGGCATCGCCTGAGGCGGACGCACCCCTTCAGCCTCAACGTTCGGACTGTATCCTCCCGGCACCGGCCTGTGAAGGTAGAAAGTCGAGTTTTTTATTTTTTCAGGCAACCGATGGGGCATCGGTCCGGGCGGCCCCGGCGATTCTCAGATGGTCCATTCGTCATGGACGATCCCGACGAGGTACCAATTCCCCTGGTGCGTCTCCAGCACCAGACGAAGGCTTCGCCAGTCCATTCCGCCAAGCTTGGGATCCATCCCCTCGAAATGATACTCGATGAAAATCGCTTCGGGATAGAATTCCGGAATATTGTTGATGGTGTTTCCTCTCCCGATGACCGTGTCGGCGCCGACGGCCTGGGGACGGATGAAGTCGGCATCATATACGAATCTTTTGAAATAATCGCCAAATGTCTTTGTGATGGGAAGGCCTGAGCCGTCGAAGCGCCCCCAGCGGTAGACCGACGGGTTTGACATCAAATCCTTTATGTCGTCTGCCTGGAAGACCAGATCTTCATCCCTGACATAGGTGTACGGTGAGAACCGAACCCCTTTTTCCGGGTGAACGAGCCTGGAAAGACGCGCCATATCTTTTTGCTTGAGCGCCCACATTATTTCTCCGGCTCGCGCTGAAACCGCCTCATCCATGGCCCCCACCTGCCGGGCCAGATAGCGCCTGTTGACCCATCCGTTCAGGTCTTTGTAGCGAATCGGCATCCAGGCCGATGTTTTCGCTTTCCGGGTTGTTTCCCGAATGTGAATATCCACCCCGTAAAATGGGATATGGCCGACCACGGCCGCGTTCACATCAGGCCTGGCCCGGACGTTGAGAATATCGTCGGGTGCGACATCGACCACGGTGTAAGTCAGATGCACCGTTTCCGCCGTCGGGTCAGGAGAACGGCCGGGGGCGGCCGCTTTTCCGGATTGAAGGTTTCCGCAGCCGACCGCGACAAAGAACAGCAGGAAAACCCCGGGGAGCACTTTTGAAACCCGCGTCTTGTTTTTCATCGGACAGCGCGTCGTCATTACAAATTCCTCAGCATGTCGATCAGCAGGGGTTGGGGACTGCAGTCGGTCTTGTCCTTCCTCGTGTTGGCGTGGGTCAAGAGACCGCGGATCTTTCCGTTGCACGCCTCCGGTTTGAAATCGAAGGCTTCGGCCGGGCTTTGGGTCTCTATCCACTCGACAAGCCCCGCATGGAGATTGACCTGATCATGGCGCCGGCGGATTTCCTTGAGCAACTGGTGCACCGCGCCGATCTGAGCTTCGGAATATTTATGGAAGTATCGAAATCCACGGAATTCAAAACCCAGATCGATCACCTGATCGTCGGGCAGTACGCTGTTGACGTAGGTGTAAAATTTTCCTCCCCGCGGGTCGACCCATCCATAATTGCAGATCTCAATGCCGATGGAGTGCGGATGAAGAAGGGAACTGTTGTTTTTTCCGAGATGGTATGCCCACCCCTCATCCGGAAAGCATTCGACGACCTCGCCGTCGTGGGTCGTATCGCCCCTGACGCTTCTGTTGCCGACGACGAATTGTGTTGCGATGCGACCGCGATCGTCATTGTTCCATGAGCGAATCGTGGCGTATGGATCGTGACCGCCCGCGGTGTGGTGCAAAAACACATAGAACTTGTCTGTCGGGCCGCTCAGGTATTCGTCTTTATCGAGATAGGATGTATGGATCAACAGGCCGTCCGCCGTGGTCCGGATGCTGTCCTGGATATCGGTCGTCAGGAATTCCTCCAGATTGAGGCCTAATGCCGCAGCGGTCAAAGGACCGACGATGCCGTCATCCTCGAGCTGCCGGCTTCTCTGAAATTGTTTCACCGCCGCTTCGGTTCTGGGGCCGAAGATGCCGTCCGTTTTGATGCCCAGTCTCGCCTGAACGGCCTCGACCGCATCGCCGGTGTCTCCTTTTTTCAGTATCATGACGTTGCCTCCTTCAGACGGAGCCGGATGTTGCAGCCGCTCACCGTCGCTTTTAAACAACGTTTCGAT
>NZ_JBFXGG010000018.1:17252-51843 GCF_050178255.1 Desulfococcus sp.
CCAGTCTCGCCTGAACGGCCTCGACCGCATCGCCGGTGTCTCCTTTTTTCAGTATCATGACGTTGCCTCCTTCAGACGGAGCCGGATGTTGCAGCCGCTCACCGTCGCTTTTAAACAACGTTTCGATTTTCAGCGTATTCTTACGATGCCGTACCATTTGACAGGTGTCGCAGGCAAAAGAAGATTCAGGAAGGATCCTGACGGGGATGGGCGGAAGAGACAACCGCGGGAAATATCACTGCAGAAAGGCATTACGATAAAACCCTGTCGATAAGTTTGGAGTATATGCATAAATTTGTCGAAGTCAAAAAAAAATCGCTTCAACCGCCGGAGAGGCAACCCATTCCATCGTTGGGGGAGAAGTCGGATATATTGTAAAAACTCAACTTTCGACTTTCATAGGCCGGCACCTCTATCCGGTTACCATCATGAAAGTCGAAAGTTGAAGTAAAAATATATTTACATAATATATACATTCATGTTGACATTCTTATCCTTCAGGATTAATTTCGCGTTATCTATACCGGAAAGAACTGACGATTCCCCGTGTTCGAATCCAATGCCTGTTCGATGGGGGTGCATACTGCTGCTTTTCGACAGTTCGGTTCCCGAAAGTCGAACACGTTGTAATGCTGAGAAGGTTTGGAATGAAGCCGATATCGTCCACCGATCTGACGGAAACACAGCGCAGGGTTCTGGCATATCTCCATCGGGAGATCCGGTCGACCGGGCGCACGCCGAGCCTGAGAAAAGCGGCCGGGGACCTGGGGATCAGCCACGCGGCCGTGGGGCGGCTGATCAAGGCTCTTGAAACCAAAGGATATCTCCGGCGGGAAGGGCGCTACAGCCGTGTCCTCCACATCCTGAACCGTGCCGACGAGACCGCGGGTCTCCATCGTTTCCGCGAGGTCGCCGTCATCGGCCGAATAACGGCGGGGCTGCCCATGTACGCCCAGCAGGAGTGGGCGGGGACGGTGGTCGTCGACGCTGAAATCTACCGGGGGCGGGACCTTTTTTCCCTCCGGATCCGGGGGGATTCCATGCGGGGTGCCGGCATCTTTGATGGCGACATCGCGGTATGCGAGCCCCGGCAGTTCGCCGAAAACGGTGAGATCGTCGTGGCCCTGATTCACGGCGACGAGGCCACGGTGAAGCGGTTTTTCCGGCGCGGCGACCACATCGAGCTGCGCCCTGAAAACGCCGCCTACCAACCGACTCGGTACGCATTCGACGAAATCCTGATCCAGGGGAAGGTTGTGGGCGTGGTGCGCGGCCCGAAAGGCATTCCCCACCGGCCGGTTTGACGGGAGCGTGTCATGAGCGGGCGAGCCTGTGAGATTTTCGTGGGGACCAGCGGCTATTCCTATCCCGAGTGGACGGGGGCGGGCTTTTACCCTCCGGGAATGAAGCAGCGCGAGATGCTCGCCTTCTACGCCGGTCGGTTTGCGGCCGTCGAACTCAACTTCACCTGGTACCAGATGCCAAAAGCCGACGCCCTCGACCGAATGCGGGGCCAGGTGCCCCCGTCGTTTCTTTTTGCGGTCAAGTTGAACCGGACCCTGACCCACGAGGTGTCGCCCGGGGAATGGCCCGAAAACGCCCGGCGCTTCCGGGAGGGGATTGCCCCCCTGGTCCAGTCCGGACAGTTGGGGGCGGTGCTGGTCCAGCTGCCGCCCTTCTTTCACCGCACCCCTGACCGTCGGCGCTACCTGGCAAATCTCCTGGAGGCCTTGGACGGCCTGCCGCTGGCCGTGGAGTTCCGCCACGCATCGTGGGCCGCGGAAGCCGCCGCGGAAAAGGTGGCGGCTTCCCTGGCGGCCCGCCGGATCGCTCTGGTCGCCGTGGACGCACCCCGCCTGCCCGGTCTCTATCCGCCGGTGCCCCCGGCGCCTGTCGGCAGGATCATCCCCCCCGCGTTCTTCTATCTCCGGCTCCATGGTCGGAACGCTGCCGGATGGCGTTCGGGCGTCATGCAACGGCAGTTCGATTACGACTACAGCGAGGCCGAGCTGCGGGAGTGGACCGAAGCGCGGATTCCCGCCATGGTTGACCGGGCCGCCCGGGGATTTGTTTTTTTCAACAACCACGTCCGGGGTCAGGCCCCGCGGAATGCAGAGGCCCTGGCGGCGCTTCTCGTTGCCCGAGGGCTTTCCTGCAAACCGCCGCCCGGCCGCTTTTCGCCGTGCGGGTTATCGGAGGAACTGCCGTGGACCGGGCCGTCATCCACCTGAACGTGGCTGATTTCGCGGTGTCGGTGGAGCGCCTCATCGACGCCCAACTCCGGGGACGACCGGTGATCGTGGCTCCCGGCGACACACGCGCCGCCGTGTACGACATGAGTGACGAGGCTTTCCGGGCGGGGGTCCGCAAAGGGATGTCCCTGGCCCGGGCCGTGCGGATCTGTCGGCGTGCGGTCGTCCTTCCGCCCCGGCCGTCAAGATACGAGCAGGCCATGACGGCGGTGTGCCGACTGGCACGCCCGTTCTCTCCCCTCATCGAGTCGGGCGGAAACGACGGCCACCTCTTCGTGGACGTCACCGCGTCGGGACGATATCTCGGGCCGCCGGTGGACATGGCCTGGCGCATGCAGCGGGAGATCAGAAGACGCCTCGATCTCGATCCCATCTGGGCCGTGGCATCCAACAAGCTGACGGCCAAGGCGGCTACGCGGACGGTCAAGCCCGCGGGCGAGGCCATCGTCGGGGGCGGTGAAGAGGCCGATTTTCTGGCCCCCCTGCCGTTGGGCCTTCTGCCGGGCATCACCCCGTCGGACCTGGTCCGGTTTCGGGACTTCAATTTTGATCGCGTGGCCGACGCCCAGGCCCTCGATGCCGACCAGATGCAGGTGGCCTTCGGGCGTCGGGGGCGGATTTTCCACGACCTTGTCCGGGGCGTCGATCCCTCGCCGGTGGCGCACATGAACCAGCGGCCGCCCCGGGTCGCGGCGGCACACGCCTTCGGGGGCGACACCAACGACGATCGGATTCTGGATGCGGCGCTTTACGGACTGGTGGAAACGGCGGGTACCGCGCTGCGGGAGCGTCGCATGACGGCCCGGCGGATCGGGGTGATTCTCGACTATGCCGACGGGGTGCGGTGCGCCCGGCGGCAAGCGTCCGCCGTGGGGACGGCCGACGATCCGGCCCTCTACGCTTTGGCCCGAGGGGCCTTTGGGCTCGCCCGTGTCCGTCGGGTCCGGATCCGTCATATGAGCCTGGTCTGCGATCGCCTGGTCTTCCCCTCGGGGCAGATGAGCCTGTTTGACGACGGGGGCAGCCTTCGGCAGGCGCATCTGGGAGCGGCCCTGGATGCGATCCGGCGCCGCTTCGGTCGGGACGCGGTCCGAATGGGGCGGACCCTGCCTGTTTAATGTTTCACGAACCGGAACACAAGCCCATGCGTCTATCCGAAACAGCCACGCCGGCCAAAACACCTGCCCTGGTGCCGCTCGTCGTCCGATCCGGCTTTTCCCTCATGTGGGGCACCGCGACCCCGGCGGCCCTCTGCCGAAGGGCCCGGACGCTGGGATACCGGCGCCTCGCCATGACCGACACGGACAATCTGTACGGGCTCTGGCCGTTTCTGGCGGCCTGCGATCGGGAGGGAATTCAACCCATTGTGGGGGCCGAGGTTACCGAGCCGGGATCCCGGCGCCGGGCGGTCTGTCTGGTGGAGACACCGGCGGGCTACGCCAACCTGTGCCGGATACTCACCCGGCGGCACCGGGCGGCCGTCTTCGATCTCGGCACTGCCGTGGCCGAGCTCGGGGCGGGACTCACGGTGCTTACGGGCAACCCCGGACTGATCCGGAAATGGCGGGATGCCGGGCTCACCGTGGCTGCCGCCGTGCCCCGGTATCCCGTGGCTGCCGTCCACCCCCTCGCCAGGGCCGCCCGGGATATGGCGGTTCCCTTGGTCGCCGTGCCCGGGAGCTTTCTTCTCGATCCGGCGGATGCCGCCGTCCACCGTCTGCTCCGGGCTATCGCGGGCAACACGACCCTCTCGGGCGTCCCTTCCGAAGACTGCGCCCCGAAGGCGGCCTGGCTGGCAACGCCGGCGGTGTATGCCCGGCGCTTTCAGACGTGCCCGGAAACGATCCGGGCGACGCACGATCTGGCCGAGCGGTTGGTCTTCACCCGGCCCGGTTTCGGTACGATCATGCCCCCCTGGGAGAACGGGACGGGCCGGGGTGCCGATGCCGAGCTCCGGGTCGCAGCCTTTCAGGGGGCCCGGCAGCGCTACGGCCAAGACCTGCCCGAGGCCGTGACCACACGGTTGGCGTACGAACTCCGGGTGATCGCCGACAAGCGGTTTTCCGCTTATTTTCTCGTGGTGCGGGACATCGTGGCCCAAAGCCCCCGGATCTGCGGCCGGGGATCGGGGGCCGCCTCCCTGACGGCCTACTGCCTGGGGATTACCAACGTCTGTCCCATCAAACACCGCCTTTATTTCGAGCGGTTTCTGAACCCGGGACGGAGCGACCCGCCGGACATCGACATCGATTTCGCCTGGGACGAACGCGATGCCGTGCTCGCGTCCGTTCTCGGGAAATTTTCCGGCCGGGCGGCCCTGGTGGCCAACCACGTGCTGTTTCAGCCCCGGATGGCGGTTCGGGAGACGGCCAGGGTCTTCGGCCTGCCCGAAGGGGAGATCCGTCGAGTGATCCGCCGCGTTCCCCGCTACAACACGGGAGACGGATCGCTTCTGGATCATATCCGGTCCCGGCCCGAATCCCGGGATCTCGACCTCGCGTCCCCCTGGCCGGAGATCATCAGCCTCGCCGAACGCATCATCGGCCTGCCCCGCTACCTTTCGGTCCACCCCGGCGGCACGGTCATTACACCCGGGCCCATCGACCGCTACGTCCCCATCGAGACGGCGCCCAAGGGGATTCCCGTCATCCAGTGGGACAAGGACGGGGCCGAGGATGCGGGCCTCGTGAAGATCGACCTTCTGGGCAACCGCAGCCTCGCCGTGATCCGGGACGCCGTGGTCGAAGTCCGTGCCGCCGGTGCAGTCTTTGACGAGCGGAACTGGGTCCCCGAGGACGACCCCGCGACCCGTGCGATAGTGGCGGCGGGCCGCACCATGGGCTGTTTCTACATCGAGAGCCCGGCCATGCGGCTTCTCCAGCAAAAGACCGGGCGAGGGGATTTCGAACATCTCGTCATCCACAGCAGCATCATCCGTCCGGCGGCGGGCGGTTGCATCCGGGAGTACATCCGGCGGCTTCACGGGGAGGTATGGACGCCCATCCACCCCCTCCTCGCCGACGTGCTGGGCGACACCTACGGCATCATGGTCTATCAGGAAGACGTCTCGAAAACCGCCGTGGCCCTGGCCGGCTTTTCCCACGCCGATGCCGATCGGCTCCGGAAAATCCTTTCGAAGAAAGATCGGGAATACCACCTTGGCGATTTTCGGGAGCGATTTTTCGCGGGGGCCTTGAAGCGGGGCGTGCCGACCGACGCGATCGAACGCGTCTGGGAGATGATCATGAGTTTCAGCGGCTACTCCTTCTGCAAGCCCCATTCGGCTTCCTATGCCCGGGTCTCGTTCCAGGCGGCCTACCTCAAGACCCATTTCCCGTCGGCTTTCATGGCCGCGGTCATCAGCAACCAGGGGGGATTTTACAGCACCTTCGCCTACGTCTCCGAAGCCCGGCGCATGGGGCTCAAAATCCTGCCCCCCGACGTCCGAACCAGCGGCGTCCGTTGGGCGGCGGCCGGGCCTGACGCCCTCCGGGTGGGGCTTGCCGCGGTCAAGGGGCTTACGGCGGAGACCTGTCGGCGCACGGTCGTCCGACGCCCCTTTGCGAATTTGTCGGATTTTCTGTCGCGGGTGCGGCCCGACGCGGCCGAAGCCCGGGCACTGGTCCGGTGTGGCGCCCTGGACGGTCTCCTGCCGGGGGCGAACCGGGCCGCCCTGATGTGGGCTCTCGCCCGCTGGGAGCAGCAGGAGCGATCGCTTAGCCTTTTCGAAGACGAGGCGACCATACCGGTCTTGAATCCGGACGCCGAAATCGTCCGCCTCCGCCGGGAGTTCGCGGTTCTCGGTTTCCTGTGCGACCGTCATCCCATGGCCCTTTTCGAGGGGAATCCGGCTGTCGTGGGAACCGTGAAGGCCGATTGCCTCGACCGTCATGCGGGACGGCGGGTCAGCGTCGCCGGATGGCTGATTACCGGGAAGACGGTCCGGACCCGCCGCGGGGACCCCATGGAGTTTCTCTCCTTCGAGGACGAGACCGGCGTTTTCGAGACCGTCTTTTTCCCGGAAGCCTACGATCGCTTCTGCGCAATCCTCGAGGTGAACCGTCCCTATGTTCTCTCCGGCAAGGCGGTGCGGGAGTGGCGGGCCGTCACGCTCACCGTCGATGGTGTCCGGCCCTTGGCGGTTCGACCGATAGATCCGCGGCGATGCGCCGAAATAGAGTGTCCTTCCCACCGATCCCGAACATGAATCCCTTCCTCAATCTCCATGTTGACAGGAAAAAGAAACCTGTGATAAGTTTCCTTAATTTCAATAAAATAAATTGTGTAGCGCCAGGCATGATATAAAAATATAGCATGATCAGCACAATTATGTGAGAGGATATCGATAGATCTGCCGCTTGCGGGAAGGCGTCCGGAGCGGCAAGCGAAATAAAAATGTGGCACATCGAAATAAAAATGTGGCACAAAACGGTATAGCGTTCTGCTTGCGGAAAAACGTCCGGAGCGATGCGTCAAGGAGAGAAATATGGCGACAGAAAAGGTCTACAGTGTTTGCGGCATGTGTACGGTTCGGTGTCCCATCCAGGCGGAGGTGGAAAACGGTGAGGTCCGTTTCCTCCAGGGGAATCTCCACGTGCCGGCCATGAAGGGGGCGGTCTGCCCCCGGGGGGCCGCGGGCATCGCCCTTATCAAGGATCGGGAGCGGCCCCAGGCGCCGATGATCCGGGAGGGTGCCCGAGGCGAGGGAAAATGGCGGACCGTCACGTGGGATGAAGCCCTGGATCATGTGGCCGGGAAGCTGATGGAGATCAAGGAGCAGCACGGCGCCAGAGCCATCGCCTTTTCCGACCGCGGCGGTCCGTTTCGCGACTTTCACCGGGCCTTTCTCAAGGGACTGGGCACGCCCAACTACTGTAATCACGACACCTCATGCGCGCGGAATGTCCAGCACGCCTGCATCTCCGTTACCGGCATGGGGCGGAAGGGGGTGGCTTACGACCTGAAGAACGCCCGACACGTGGTGCTGCAGCTCCGAAACATATTTGAATCCATCAACGTCCAGGAGGTCAACAATCTCATGGACGCCATGGAATCCGGGTGCAAGCTGACGGTCATCGACATCCGGGGAAACGTATCGGCCGCCAAGGCGGATCGTTTCTTCATGGTTCGTCCCGGCACCGACTACGCCTTCAACCTGGCCGTCATCCACGAGCTTCTGGCCAGGGAGCTCTATGACAAGGATTATGCCGACAAATATATCAAGGACCTCAACGTACTGAAGACGTTCGTCAAACCCTACACGCCCGAATGGGCGGAAACAGAGACGGGCGTGACGCCGGAGGCCCTCCGCCAGTTCGTCCGGGAGCTCGCCGCCGCTGCGCCGGCCGTGCTCTGGCACCCCGGCTGGATGACGGCCCGCTATACCACCTCCTTCTACGTGAGCCGCACCATCTACATCATCAACGCCCTTTTGGGATCCATCGGCGCCAAGGGAGGGCTTCCGATCGTCAGCAAGCCCGGGGACGTGGGCCGCAAGGGGCTCAAATCTTTCATGGATCTCTATCCCAAGCCCGAAGATAAGCGGGCCGACGGCGCCGGCTGGCGCTACCCCCACCTGGAAGCGGGACCGGGCCTGCCCCACCTGCTCTTCAAGGCCATGGAGACCGAAGATCCCTATCCGGTGAAGGCTTATATTGCTTACCGCCATGATCCCCTCATGGGATTTCCCGATCCGGATCGGCTCAAGCAGATGTTCGATCATCTCGACTTCATGGTTTCGGTAACCTTTTCGTGGTCGGACACCGCCTGGTATTCCGATGTGGTGCTGCCGCTTTCGCCCTATCTGGAGCGGGAGAGCATCGTGGCCGCCAAGAACGGGGTCAAACCCCAGTTCTTCGTTCGAGACCGTGTGCTGGAGCCCCGCTACGACACCAAAGCCGACTGGGAGATCATCGCGGGCCTGGCCAGGCGGATGAACCTCCCCGAGCTGGCCTACGAGTCCATCGACGACATTCGCAAATTCCAGCTGGAAGGCACCGGCGTCAGCCTGGAGGACTTCAAGGAAAAGGGTTTTGTGGCTCTCGCGGATCAGCCCAGCTATCCGCCGCCCAAATTCAAGACGCCCAGCGGCAAGTTCGAGATCGTCTGTGAGATGTTGGAGAAGCAGGGGCTGCCGTCCCTGAAGCCCTATGTCTCGCTCCAGCGTCCCCCCGAAGGGCAGTTCCGCCTGACTTTCGGCCGATGTGCGCTGCATACCCAGGGACATACCGCCAACAATACCATGCTCGCCGAACAGATGCCCGAAAACGAGCTCTGGATCAACACCGAGGCCGCGAAGAAGCTGGGCCTCACCGACGGCGGGCGGGCCAGGGTCAGCCGCAACGGCTATTCGGAGCAGATCAAGGTCAAGGTGACCGACGTGATACATCCCGAGGCGGTCTTCGTGGTCCATGGGTTCGGCCATCAGCTTCCCGTCGAGACCCGTGCCTTCGGCAAGGGGCTTGCGGACAACAAGTTCATGCAGGGCGGCCTGGATCTCTGGGACCCGGCCGGCGGCGCCGTCGCTTACCAGGAGTTTTTTGTCGAGGTGACCAAAGCCTGATTCCCCGTGATGGTGCGGGCACCTGTGCCCCTCCCATGCAATTGACATGACGAGCCGGGTTTTCCCAGAGAGTGACGGGGGAGCCCGGCTTTTTTTTACCGAAAGGAGAAAACGCCATGGTTAAACTCACCGAAACCCGGTTGCTCCGTCAGCAGTGCTATATCAATGGCGAATGGCAAAGCGCCGCCGCCGAGGCGACTTTTCCCGTGACCAACCCGGCCGACGGCGCCGTCCTGGCCGAGGTCCCCGACATGGGGACCGAAGAAGTCCGGGCAGCCGTTGGCGCGGCCCAGGCGGCATGGTCCGGGTGGCGGGGCAGAACCGCCGGCGACCGGGCGGCTGTCCTGCGCCGCTGGTACGACCTCATCATGGCGAACCAGGAGGACCTGGCAGCCCTCATGACCGCCGAGCAGGGCAAACCCCTGGGCGAATCCCGGGGTGAGATCGCCTATGCCGCATCCTTTGTGGAATGGTTCGCGGAGGAGGGAAAGCGCATATACGGCGACACGATTCCCGCCCACCGAGCCGACACCCGGATCGTGGTGATCAAGGCACCGGTGGGGGTGTGTGCCGCCATCACCCCGTGGAACTTTCCCTCGGCCATGATCACCCGCAAGGCCGCCCCGGCCCTGGCGGCCGGCTGCACCATGGTCGTCAAGCCCGCGGGCCAGACCCCCTTGTCGGCTCTGGCCCTGGCCGAGCTGGCCGACCAGGCCGGGATTCCCCCCGGGGTTTTCAATGTCGTCACCGGAGATTCCGCCGTCATCGGCAAGGCCCTGACCGACGACCCCCGGGTGCGCAAACTCAGCTTCACCGGCTCCACCGAAACCGGCAAGCTGCTCATGCGCGCCTGCGCGGGGACCGTCAAAAAGATCTCCCTGGAGCTGGGCGGCAACGCTCCCTTCATCGTTTTTGACGATGCCGACCTGGACCGGGCGGTGGAAGGGGCCGTCAGCTGCAAATACCGCAACTCCGGCCAGACCTGCGTCTGCGCCAACCGGATCCTGGTTCAGGATGCCGTATACGACGCCTTTGTCGGGAAATTCACCGCTGCCGTAAAATCCCTCAAGGTTGCCGACGGCTTCACCGAGGGGGCCGAGCAGGGTCCCCTTATCGACATGAAGGCCGTGGAAAAGTCCGAGCGGCTCATCCGGGATGCCCTCGACAAGGGCGCGACACTCCTTCTCGGCGGAAAACGTCACGCTTTGGGAGGCACCTTTTTCGAGCCGACGATCTTAGGAAACGCCGTTCCCGCCATGCGGATTGCCGCGGAGGAAACCTTCGGTCCCGTGGCGCCGGTCTTTCGGTTCAGGACCGAGACGGCGGCTGTAGATCTTGCCAACGACACCCCCTACGGCCTGGCCGCCTATTTTTACAGCCGTGATCTGGGCCGTGTCTGGCGCGTCGCCGAAAGTCTCGAATACGGTATGGTCGGCATCAATACCGGCATTATCTCCACCGCCGCGGCCCCCTTTGGCGGCATCAAGGAGTCGGGCATCGGCCGGGAGGGATCACACTACGGTATTGACGAGTATGTGGAGATCAAGTACCTCTGCATGGGAGATGTCGGCTAGTACGGAATCTTTACGCAACTTCCGACTTTGATGGGCCGGCGCCGGGAGAATACGCCCCGCGCCCCGCACGGTTTCGTTCAAGTGTCGCTGAAGCTTGCTCCGGGCGGCCCGGTTGCAGCTGTCTTGGGAGAGGATTGATGCGGCGGATGAGCGCCCACAGGCAGGACAACAGTGATGAACAATGAACTCGATTATTCGATAGAGAACGGATACGTGCCCGGCGCCATCGGCCGGATATCCGAACTTCACGGTGTTTACTACCACGCGAACTGGGGGTTCGGCCTTTTTTTCGAAGCCAAGGTCGCCACGGAAATCTCCGCCTTTCTCAGCCGATACGATGCAGCCCGTGACGGCATATGGCTCGCCGTTGTCGACGGCCGCGTGGAGGGCTCGATCGTCATCGACGGCATCCACGCTTCGAGTGAGGGGGCCCACCTGCGCTGGTTTATCCTGTCCGATCCATTGAGAGGAAGGGGCGTCGGCCGGCAGCTGATCAACCGGGCGGTCGATTTCTGTCGACGCAGGCGATATCCAAAGGCATACCTCTGGACCTTCGAGGGGCTCGATGCCGCAAAACACCTGTACGAAGATGTCGGTTTCAGAGTGGTCCGACAGCATCGGGGCGTTCAATGGGGCACCGAGGTCAACGAGCAATACTGCGAATTGACCTGTCGCCGCGTATGACCGCCCCGGTCCGAACTTTTCTGAATAGCGGTCCGGATCAATGCGGGATGGCCGGCATGCAGGAGCGTATCGCGGCGGCGTCCTCCGGCAGCGGGCCGTCTCATATGTCGCGACAGTGTCGATTTTCGCCTATCTTTGGCATCAACCGGGCAATCATGTGTTCGAGTGTCTTGAGGTTGAACGGCTTGATCAATGCCGCCTGGAAACCGTGTTTTCCAAATTCGGCAATCACGGGGTCTTCGGCGTATCCGCTGGTCACCACCGCAATAACGTCCGGGTCCATATTTTTGAGTCACTTCAGGGTTTCTCGTCCTCCCATTCCCCCACGAACGGTCAAATCGAGAATCACGAGATCGAACGAACTGGGGGTTCGCAGCGAGCGGGAATAGCGATCGAGGACTTCGGCGCCGTCCTTCACAGCGGTGACGTCATGCCCCAGGTGTTCGAGCATCCGAGTTCCGGTCTTGATTAACGCACCATCATCCTCAAGCAGCAGCACACTGATCTTCCGGGTTCCCATTTCCGGTTGATCCCCCGGGCGGTGCGTCGTTGGGCCCCGCGCTCAGCGCGTGCAGGAAAAAGCTTACCGTGGTTCCTATACCGGGCTCGGATTCGAACAGGATGCTTCCCCCATGCTTTTCGATTATCGAATGGCATACGGCCAGTCCAATACCGGTTCCTTGTTGGGCACCGCGGATCTTGGTGGAAAAGTACGGATCGAACACGCGGGGTATATCCTTTTTCGAGACGCCGACGCCCTGGTCCCGGACCGAGACCTTGACAAAGTTCCCCAGTACCGGTGCTGTGGTGTCCATCTCAGTCAACGTGACATTCTCCGCACTTATCCACAGCGTACCGCCGTCCGGCATGGCCTCCCGGGCATTGGTGAGAATGTTGTTGAGTACCTGCCAGATCTGATTCGAGTCCACGTCTGCCATCCAAAGGTCTTCGGGAACGTCGTATTCGCATCTGACGGCCGTGCCGCTCAGCGCGAAGCGGCACGAGTCCAATATCAGATTGCGAATCGATGTGGCTTCCAGAATCGGGCTGCCGCCCCTGGAAAAGGTCAGCAGTTGACCGGTCAGTTTCCGGGCCTGTTCCATTGCCGTCAGCGAGTTCGCCAGCCGCCGCTCGGCATTCGAATCGGCTTTGATCTCCATCCTGGCCAGTTCGATGTTGCCAAAGACCGTCATCAGCAGATTGTTGAAGTCATGGGCGATCCCGCCGGCCAGCAAGCCCAGCGACTTCATGTGCTCAACTTTTCGTTTTTCTTCTTCATGCTTGACCCGGAGGGTGATGTCGCGATTTATGCCGCGGTACCCGACGAGCGTATCCGCATCATCAAAGACCGGTTCACCGTTGGTCTCTATGATACGCTCCGCCCCATCCTTGTTGAGATAGGCGCTGATCAGCCGTTCGAAGGGCTTCCCACCGGACTTGTTTGCGTTGAAGATGTCTTTCGCTCGTTTCGCATCCTCCGGCGGCATGAAGCTATAGAACCTGCACCCCAACACTTCCTGATGGGCATACCCCAAAATGGATAGCACGCTGGGACTCGAGTAGGTGTATCTGCCATCCCGGTCCATTTCCCATATCCAGTCACTCGAGGACTCGACCAGGTTGCGGTAGCGCTCCTCGCTGATGCGCAATCGCGATTCGGCCTGCAACCGTTCGTCAATTTCCCGTGACAGTTCTTCATTGGCGGTCCTCAGCTCAGCGGTTCGCCTGGCCACGGTCTTTTCAAGATCCTTCTGGGTCAACCGGAGTTGTGTTTCGGCTTTTCTGCGCTCTTCGATTTCGAGGATATTCTCATTCCGCAGCGTCAGAGACTCAAGGATCATTCGCGCCGTGTTGGCGGAAATTACAAGGTATGCCGCACCATAAATGAGCAGCATCGACCCCATGGCCAGATGCAGACTGTCGCCGCGGATAATGAACAGGGTTGATAATGGGAGACAAATCAGAGAGATAAATATTCGGAAGGTTGCCTTCAACGGGGCCATCGAACTGGATGCTCCGGCAATCAGGCCGCCAAGAACGAACGCGATGAAGACATTCGTCTGCGGCGATTTGCCGGAGTAAAAAAGAAGCGGTGCGGCCCCCCAGACAACGCCGGAAAGTATCGCACCGGAGGCGTAGCGGCGCAGCCATTGTTCGGGGGAGAGCCGACGCTCCGGACGGCGTCGGTGCCGGTGGTACAGCATGAGCCGCAGCAGGGAAACGGTATACACTGTCGTCAGCCAGGAAAGCAGGATTCGTGCGGGAAAGAGGTCCCAGAGCACCAGGACCATCAATGCGGAGAGCAGAAAGCTGGTGTAAAGGGCTGCCGGGAACTGCCTGGAAACATGCTCGGCCAGTTCCGGCAGCAGGTAATCTTCCCCTTTTTTAACAGGTTGCAGCATGTTTTCAATCCCGGGTGGGGTGTTTCAATTGTCTGCCGGCGATCACTTTTGTCCAAAAAAGATTTGCGGAAGACGATCGGGGTAAGCCATTGTACGCGTCTTTCAGTCTTCAGTCTCAAACCGGTTGCCGTCACGAAAGCCGAAAGTTGAGGCCCCGCTGAAGCGGCTCGGCTGCCCTGCCGGTACTGCTTTCCGGTCAGCATGACGGAAGCCGGAAGTCGGGGTCATATTTATTCTTGCAATCCTCGTTCCCCCCACTTAATATGACAGCTGTTCAGCATCGGCCGCGTCACCGGAACACGCGTCTCGGGTTTCACTCGTTGCCGGTCGCTTCGGATACCCTGCGTTATGCACCAGATATTCCAAAAAAGAAAGGCGCTTCGGTCATGAGGGAAAAATCTTTTTTAAAGAGTGTCATGATGTTTTCGTTCCTGTCGGACATGCTCCCATGGCACACAATATTCCCTCCAAAATCTGGACCGGTGTTTGGAATGCCGACAAAAAGGAATTAAGACCCGACGGCTGAAACCGCCGAGCATCGTGAATCCACTATCATGGAAATTCAAAGAAACATTTCGCTCAAACCCTTTACGACGTTTCAGGTCGAAGCCTCGGCGGAGGCCTATATCCGCTTCGACGCCGTGGACGAAATCCTGGGGTTCCTTGCAGACGGCCTGTTGAAGGGCCGGCGGCGTCTGGTGCTGGGCGGCGGCAGCAACCTCCTGTTCCTGAATAATTTTGAGGGTCTGATTCTTCATCCGGCCATGAAAGGCATCTCCGTGGTGGGGGAAGACGCGGACGATGTTCTGGTTTCGGCCGCTGCCGGCGAAACCTGGGATGATCTGGTGGCCTTCGTGGTGGGGCACGGATGGGGGGGGCTCGAAAACCTGTCCGGCATCCCGGGCCATGTGGGCGCCAGCGTGATCCAGAACATCGGGGCCTACGGGATCGAGGCCGGGGATGCGGTGGCGGCCGTCGAAGCCGTCTCCCTGGACGACCGGCAGCAGGTGACCTTTTCCCCCAACGACTGCGACTTCGGATATCGCTTCAGCCGTTTCAAAGGCGAATGGCACGACCGATTCATCATCACCGCGGTGGTGTTTCGGCTCAGCCGGCGTCCGGACTGCGTGCTTCACTATCCCGGCCTTCGGGAGGCGGCGGCGTGCATGGGGGACGTCACCCCGGCCAATATCCGTCAGGCCGTCATCGACATCCGGAAGCGCAAACTGCCGGACCCCGCCGTCATCCCCAATGCCGGCAGTTTCTTCAAGAACCCGGTGGTTTCAGGCACGGTGATCGAAGAAATGCGGGACCGCTTTCCCGACATGCCGTTCTATTCCCAGAGCGACGGTGCCTTCAAGCTGCCCGCCGGATGGCTGATCGAGCAGTGCGGCTGGCGGGGACGGACCTTCGGCAACGCCGCGGTCCATGGTGATCACGCTCTTGTACTGGTCAATTCCGGGGGGGCCGGCGGCCGGGAGATATACGACCTTTCCGAGGGCATCCGGGCGTCGGTGGCGGAGCGATTCGGCATCAGCCTGGAGCGGGAGGTCGTCGTCGTCGCGTGACGATGCCGCGAGGGGAGGGAATGATCGCGAGCCTTCTTGCCGACGCCGTCGTCGTCCTGCATTTCGCCTTTATCCTTTTCGTTGCCGCCGGCGGTATCCTGGTCCTGAGATGGCCCCGACTGATGTGGTTGCATCTCCCGGCGGTCGGGTGGGGCGCACTGATCGAGTTCCTTGGGTGGATCTGCCCCCTGACGCCCCTTGAAAACCGCCTGAGATCCATGGGCGGCGAGGTCGGATACCCGGGCGGCTTCATCGAAACCTACCTCACGCCGATCATTTACCCCGAGGGTCTCACCCGAGGGCACCAGTTCATCATCGGGATCGGCGTCGTGTCCGTCAATGTTCTCATTTACGGGATTCTGCTTCGCCGTCGCCTGAGACGACGGCGGTCCCGGATTTGACAAGCGTCTTTGGCATTGTTAAATTTTATTCCGTAGGTCCGGAGTTTTCGACGGGGGCGCAATCCTGCCCTGATGCCGTCTTTTCCAGCATTCCCGCCCGACCGCTATATGCGAGGAAGACCCGCGCCAATTCGACGAGCGGTGATCCCCTTTACCCCGAAAAGCCCTTTTCAGATGTGAGGAGAATCAGCGATGAATACGACTTTCCTGGTGAACGGAGGGAGATTTACGGTGGACGTAGCCCCGGATATGCCGCTTCTCTGGGTTTTGAGGGATGTCCTGGGATTGACCGGAACGAAATTCGGATGCGGCAAAGGTCACTGCTGGGGGTGCGCCGTTCTTCTGGCCGGAGAGATCCGACCGTCCTGCACCGTCAAGGCCGAGGCGGCAGCGGGAAAAGAGATTGTCACCATCGAGGGCATCCCCTGGGACCATCCGGTCAAGCAAGCCTGGGTCGAGGCCCAGGTGCCCCAGTGCGGCTGGTGCCAGCCGGGTCAGATTCTCCAGGCCGTATCCCTGCTGCGCCGGACGCCCAGTCCGAATGATGGGGCCATCGCGAAGACCATGAGAAAAAACCTGTGCCGATGCGCCACCTATCCGCGCATCCGATCGGCGATCAGGCTCGCTGCCCGGGCGTCCGTTCCGGAAAGCCCCCCGGATCACCGTCCCGCGCTCCCCATCCTGAAGAAGAACCCCACGGACGGCGATATCGAGGGGGAATCCTTCGTCTTCAACCCCTTTGTCCGCATCAGTACGTCGGGCCGGGTGACGATCGTCGCCAAGCATCTGGAGACCGGCCAGGGCATCTACACCGGGCTGGCAACCCTGCTGGCGGAAGAGTTGGATGCCGACTGGCGGCAGGTGAGGGTCGAGTCCGCCCCTGCCGACGAATCGGTCTACAACAATCTGCTTTTCGGACCTGTTCAGGCCACCGGCGGCAGCACCAGCATCGCCAATTCCTATGAACAGTATCGCCGGGCGGGAGCCTTGGCCAGGGCGATGTTCGTCGCGGCTGCGGCCGCCGTATGGCGGGTTCCGGCGGAAGAGATCGAGGTGAAGAAGGGTATTGTATCCCATCCGAAAAGCGGACGTCAGGCAACCTTTGGTGCCCTGGTCCGCAGGGCCGCCGGCATGAAGCCCCCTGTCGAGGTCCGGCTCAAGGATCCTGACGCCTTCACGTTGATCGGTCGGCAGGATGTGCGCCTTGATATCGTCTCCAAGGTCCAGGGGTCGGCCCGTTTCGCCATGGACATCCGGCTGCCGGGAATGCTGAGGGCGGTGGTGGCCCGCCCACCGGTCTTCGGGGGGCGGGTGTCGTCCGTTGACGCCCGGAAGGCCCTGGCCGTGCCCGGCGTGACCGGCGTTGTCAGGATTTCTTCGGGGGTGGCGGTGGTCGCTGAAAACACCTGGGCCGCCCTCGAGGGACGCGATGCATTGGAGATCGTATGGGACGAAAGCAGGGGAGAGACGCGGGGCACTTCCGAACTGGCCGCGGAATACCTGGCGCTTCTCGAAACCCCCGGAAAGACGGCTCGGAAGGAGGGGGATGTCGAGGGCGCCTTGGCCGGTGCCGCACAGACCCTGGAGGCGATATTTGCATTTCCCTACCTCGCCCACGCGCCCATGGAGCCCTTGAACTGCGTGGTGCGGCTCTCCGAAAACGACTGCGAGATATGGGCCGGGGACCAATTCCAGACGGTGGACCAGGCCAACGCCGCCGCAGCCGCCGGCCTGGAGCCCCGGCAGGTCAGGATCCACACCGTCTTTTCCGGCGGCAGCTTCGGTCGTCGGGCCAATCCCGCGTCGGACTACATTGTGGACGCCGTCGAGGTGGCCAAGGCTCTGGAGGGCCGGTCACCGGTTCAGCTTGTCTGGACCCGGGAGGACGATCTTCGGGGAGGCTATTATCGGCCGATGTTCGTTCACCGGGTGCGGGCGGGCCTCGACGGCGAGGGGCATCCGGTGGCCTGGCATCACCGCCTCGTCGGACAGTCCATTGCGACGGGAACCCCCTTTGAGGACGCCATGACGACCGACGGCATCGACGCGGCGTCGGTCGAAGGCATTGTGGACATGGCCTATGCCGTTCCCAATCTGGCCGTGGAACTGCACTCTCCGGCGGTCGGCGTGCCGGTCCTCTGGTGGCGATCGGTGGGTCACAGCCACACCGCCTTTGCCGTGGAGGTCTTCATCGACGAGCTGGCGGCGGCGGCCGGACAGGATCCCGTGGCGTTCCGCCGGTCGCTTCTTTCCGGTCAGGAACGCCGTCTCGCCGTTCTGGATCTGGCAGCCCGAAAGGCCGGCTGGGGCTCTCCCCTCCCACCGGGGAAGGGGCGGGGCATCGCCCTCCATCGCTCCTTCGGCACTGTCGTGGCTCACGTCGCCGAGGTTTCTGTCGCCGGGAACGGGGATTTTCACGTTGATCGGGTCGTTTGCGTCGTGGACTGCGGCACGGCCGTCAACCCGGATATCATCCGGGCCCAGATGGAGGGCGGCATCGGGTTCGGGCTGTCGGCGGCATGGGAAGAGGCCGTCACGCTCGATGGCGGACGGGTCCGCCAGTCCAACTTCGACACCTACCGGATTCTCCGGTTTGACCGGATGCCCGTGGTGGAGGTGCATATCGTTCCGTCCCAGGCACCCCCGACGGGAGTCGGAGAGCCCGGGGTCCCGCCCATTGCGCCGGCGGTGGCCAACGCCCTTTTTGCCGCAACGGGCCGGCGGGTCCGGATTCTGCCCCTGGGGGACCTGATGCCGTCTAAAGGGCGGCGGCCGTGGTTCGAGGCCCCTGCGTGAGGCCGGATCCTTGACAAGACCCGATTGGACGATTACTGTTTTCACTATAAGAGAGGCAACGGCCGGTTGTATACAGCTGGCTGTCGATATCTGTCCACGCTCTCGGGTTCATTCAGTTCACCAAGAGTAGTCCTGTTCGATCAGTCCTCTGAGATGACCGGCGGCCTTGCCATTCATAACATCGGAAGCTCTCAACGACGACCGTGAATACGCGGTCTCGAAAATACGGCTTGCGTCGCCGTGGGACACCGGATTTTCCACCTTCGGGCAGCGGCGAGACGATGTTCACAAGCTGGATAGAGAGGAGGAAATCATGGAAAGAATGCCATCGAGAGATACCAGCGGCAAATGCGAAGGCGAATGCCGCGATCGTGTTTTTGAAGGAGAAAGCGAACGTCAGGCCTATATTAACGCGTCGGACAAGGAATACGATTCTCCTTGTGAAAGCAGTCCGTCCTGGACATTCAAACGCAACGACCCGCCGGGAGGACTGGGGGGACGCATCTGATATATCGGGGTCGGCTGCGGCCGACCTGTCGGATCCACAATGGTTTACCTCGCGAGGCGGCCGCTTCAGGCCGCCTCGCGGCGCTATACACATACCCGTCGGGGCCCGCCTTCATTACCGACTCACCGCAAAAATTCGGCTTCAGGCCGGCATGTTGTCATGCCGTCATTGGGATGTTCTGCCTTCCGCCGCCAAAAAGATTTCATGTTACGCTTTTCATCTTTAAATAGGGTACACAGGCATCGTTAATCCTCATGAATTGTTGCGAGTACGATGGTGATATTGTCCTTTCCCCCGGCGGAGAGTGTGTGTTCAATCAGGTTTTTCGCCTGGGTCCTCAGGGGATCTCGGGAAGCCAGAATGGATTTGAGGGCTTCAGGATCGATGTGGTCGTGCAGCCCGTCGGTTGTCAACACCAGGACATCCCCGTTCCGCAGCGTTAATTGTCCGGATTCGGGGATACAGTACCGGCAGCCCACGCATTGTTCGAGGACGTGCTTCGAATGATGAGACAAGGCCTCCTCCGGCGTGATCTCGCCTTCATCCAGGAGAAATTGAACCAGGGTGTGGTCCCGGGTTATCTGCGTCAGGTCGCCGTTGCGCAGGACATACAGGCGGCTGTCCCCTACATGGACCCAGTGGGCTTCCCTCTTGTTGACGAGAACGGCGGTGACCGTGGTTCCCATTCCCACCAGCGCCATGTTGTCCAGGACCCGCCTCATGATGGCCTTATTGGCCGCGGATACGGCCGTGACGAGCTGTTCCCGCGGGTTTTCCGCAGGAGGCCGGATCTGCTTCAACGCGGAGATCGCTGTTTCCGCGGCGACATCGCCGGCGGTCTCTCCCCCCAGACCGTCGGCGACCGCCAGGAGACATGAATCGTCATCGATCTCATGGATCAGGTACCGGTCTTCGTTTTGGGTTCTGACATTGCCGATATGGGTAAAGGCCACCACGCGACGGACGGATGATGCCGGCACGATCTCTTCGGATTGAAACCGTTTCGATGTCGCATTCTCTGTTCTCATTCCCGGCGCTCGACTTTCAGTTGAATACCCAATCCTCGGGCTTTTTCCTGGAATTCCTTCAACAGGTCGTTGAGGTCGGACCTGTTTCGGGGGTGATAGTTCATGGTGAGGCGGATGCTGTCTGCGTTTTCAGGTCGGACCGCCGGTCGGTTTCGGACGGCGGCCTCCGCCGACGGGGACAGCGCGGCTATCGCTTCCGCCGCGGTTCGATACCGCTGTTCCGGATCCCGGCGGCAGGCCTTGATGATGAATTCACGGAGCGGTCCGGGAAGATCCGGCACCCGTTCCGCGGGGTCGGGGATTTCCCGGTTCAGACGCATGTTTTTCAACTCCCGGAGGTCGTCTTCCGGAAAGGGCCGTATGCCGGTCACCATTTCATATGCCGTGATCCCCAGTGCATAGATATCGGTGCGCTGGTCAAGTGCATGGCTTTCGATCTGTTCCGGCGCCATGTAAAGGAGCGTGCCGGCAGAGCTGAAATCTTCGGTGCCGATGGGGCAGGCGAGTCCGAAGTCCAGAATCTTGATCCGGTCATTGGGCTGGATGATGACATTGGACGTGTTGATGTCCCGGTGAATAATCCCCTTCTGATGCGCGTAGTCCAGGCCGGAGCAGATCTGCATGAGAAAATTCGTTGCAATCGCCGGCGGCAGGGCCCGGTGTCGTTCCAGGAAGTGCTTCAGGGACTCGCCTTCCAGGTATTCCATGATGATAAAGAGGGTCCGATACCGCTCCTCGATGTCATATACCCGAACGATATTTTCATGCTTCAGTCCCGCGATGATCTGGGCCTCGTTGTGAAAGATCGCACTGAAAGCCTCATCCATGGCAAGATGGTGCCGCATCATCTTGATGACCACCGGCATGTTCAGTGCGGCGTGTTTCCCTTTGTAGACGATGCCGTAGCCGCCCCGGCCGATGATATCGGCGGCGATATACTTCCCGATCGTGCGGTCGGCCGTTGGCCTCCGGGAATCGAATCGGTCGGCTACCAGTTCCGTCAGAAACATCATCATGTCGGGGTCATGGCTTGAGATCGCATCGAAATTCTTTTGGTCGATCACCCGCACATCCATGTCGGTTTCAGCCTCGACGTGGGCATGCCGGCGTTCGCCTGTCAGCAGGGACATCATTCCGACGATGTCGCCCTCCCCCCGGTGATCGATGGGGTGCAGTTCGCCCGTTTTCTCGACCACGACGATGCATGAGCCCCGCTGGATGACGAAGGCCTGATCGCCGACGTCGCCCTGGGTGATGAATCGTTCCCCTTTTGGAATGTGCCGAAAGGTCATTTCAGGAATCAGCGGACGTTGTCCGCCCGGAAGGATGAACCGCAGGAATTTGTTGCGCAGATTGGCGACACTCTCCTCTGCCAGGACCCGTTGGTAAAAGCGGCAATTGAGGCATGAGTCGCGTTTTTCCGCAAAAGAACCCTGTCTGTTTTCCCCACAGAGCGTTCCGGCTACGGCCCAGCAGAACCGGCCGGCGCATTTTCCCCCGTTGATGCCGTCAAAAGAGACGTCTGTCGCGGCCTTGCACACGCCGAGGGTATCGGCGTTTCTGCCGCCCGGCTCTTTTCCGCATTGCATGACTTCCCAGCAATTCAGTTTTTTCAGGCCCACGAACATTCCTTCCCACCCGGTCCGGTCTTCAGGGGGGCACCCTGAAAGAGCGGTCTATTCCGCCATCATGGCGTTCATCCGGTATACCAGATCCCGGTTTTTTTCAAAAAAAGCGCTTCCCCCCATCCGCTCCTCTTCATGCTTGAAATGCTCCAGAAGCACGGCATCCTCACGTTTCGACAGGACCTTCTCCGCCATTTTGAAAAAGAGATGGTCTTCCCTGTGGATATGACGCCTGAGCAGAGAGATGTACGCGGCCAGATTTTCGAGCAGCGTCGTCGCAGCGATGGGGTCGCCGTCGGCATAGAGATCGAGAACCGCTTCGATCTGTCGGATAAAATGACGGTTTCGCTCATGCTGGTACCGGAGGGCGATCATTTCGTCGTCCAGATCGCATTCCTCCTTCATGGCCAGCATGCCGAACATGACGTTCTCTTCCTTGAAATGATGAAACCGGTCCGCGAAATTTCTGGAAAAATCGATGCTTATTTCAAAAAACGCCCTTTCCGGACGTTCATTCCTCTCCAGTTTATTTCGGGCCTTGCCGAGGATGCCCAGTCCCCGGCGAATCAATCCATGTTCGGCAACCAGGATATCGATGGATTTCATCTGTTCCCCCCGGGTAGTGATCCCTTCTCTGTCCGCGTTCGGGTATTCCCATCGTCAATCGGGTATGATTCAGGATAACATCACAATATTCCGCTGCAATTGATTCAAGTCAAGATTCAGCGTCCGATTTTCGGGAACCGGTGCTGCCGGGCGGTCGACTCACACCTTGCGGCGTTGCATCAGGGAATCGGACCGAAGGCTGAAGGGGTGCTCCGGGGGCGGGCGAACAGGGGCGTGCGAGGGAGCGGGCGGGGAAGCCGGCATGTTGGGGGAGCGGGACAGGGAGGAACCCCGAGGGGCCTCCCTGATCCATTCCTTATCGTCCTTATCGCGGCGATGTCGCCGTTTCTGGTCCAGAAGGAGCGCCTGACCGCCGCTCCTGGTTCCGCTTCCGGATGATCGCCGCCGTCTCGGCGATCTCCTCCCGCGATACCCCTTTCCGGAGCCTTTCCATCTCGGCCATCACCCGGGCGAAGCGCACGCCTTCGGCGGCGCTGATCCATTCCAGTTGGAGGCGTTCGGTGCGGATGCCCAGCTTCTCCATTTTCTTCCGGACCTTCTCCACCCGCTTGACCGTCCAGTGGTTGGCGTCGATGTAGTGACAGTCTCCAATGTGGCAGCCGCTCACCAGGACCACGGGGGCGCCTTTTTTAAAGGCATGCCAGATGAAGGACTCATCGACCCGGCCGCTGCACATGGTACGGATGAGCCGGACATTGGCGGGATACTGGAGGCGCGAGACCCCCGCATAGTCGGCACCGGCGTAGGAGCACCAGTTGCAGGCGAAGGTCAGGATCTTGTCCGCCGCGTTTTCAGCGAGGAGCGCGTCGATCTGGGCGATGATCTGGGCGTCGGTGAAGTGGTTCATGACGATGGCTCCAAACCGGCACTCGGCGGCGCAGGTGCCGCACCCGGCGCAGGCGGCCGCGTTGACGACGGCGGGAATCTTCCGCTTGACGTCCACGGTGATGGCGTTGTAGGGGCAGACCTCGGCGCACTTCCCGCAGGCCCGGCACTGCTCGGTGATGATCTCGGAGGTGATGGGCTCCGAGGTGATCTGGCCCCTGTGCATGAGGCGGATGGCTCGGGCCGCGGCGGCGGATCCCTGGGTCACGCTGTCCTTGATGTCCTTGGGACCCTCGGCGCATCCGGCGTAGAAGACGCCCCGGGTGGCCGCATCCACCGGCTGGAGCTTGGGATGGGCCTCCAGGAAAAAGCCGTCGGCGGTGAGCTGGAGGCCCAGCATCTCCTGGAGTTTCCCGGTGCCCGGTGCCGGCTGAATGCCCAGGGCCAGGACGAGCATCGACAGATCGTGAAATTCGATCCCGCCGGTGGCGGTGTTCTCGACGGCCACCCGCAGGGAACCGTCGGGCAGTGCTTCCACCGACCCGGGGAGCCCCCGCAGATACTGGACCCCCAGGCGGCGACTCCGATTGTAGAGATCCTCGAACCCTTTGCCGAAAGCCCGAATGTCGATGTAGAAGACCTTGATCTCCATGTCCGGATAGTGTTCCTTCAGGACGAGGGTGCTCTTGACGGTGTTCATGCAGCAGATGTTGGAGCAGTACTCCCCGCCTTTCCGCTTGGAGCGGGAGCCGACGCACTGGATGAACCCGACGGCGGCGGGCCGCTGCCGATCCCCCGGCCGGACCAGTTCCCCCCTGGTGGGACCGCCGGCGTTCACCAGCCGTTCGAACTCGAGGCTCGTCACCACGTTCGGAAATCGGGTGTAGCCATACTCGTCCATCTCCCGGGGATCGTAGGGTGAAAGCCCAGTGGCCACCACAATGGACCCGACGCGTTCGGTGATCTCCTCGTCGGACATGTGGAAATCGATGCAGCGTTTCTCGCAGGCGTCGAGGCATTTGGAGCAGCCCCTTCCCATGCACTCGTTCATGTTGACGGCATAGGCCGACGGCACCGCCTGTGGAAACGGGATGTAGACGGCCTTTCGGGACGAGAGCCCCACGTTGAACTCGTCTGGGAAAACCACCGGGCATGCGCGGGCGCAGTCGCCGCAGGCCGTACATGCCGTTTCGTCGACATACCGGGCCTTCTTGAGGACCTTCACCTCGAAATTTCCTACGTAGCCTTTGACCTCGGTCACTTCACTCAAGGTGTGAAGCGTGATCCTGGGATGTCGACCGACATCCGCCATCTTGGGGCCGAGGATTCAGATGGAGCAGTCCATGGTGGGGAAGGTCTTGTCCAACTGGGCCATGGTGCCGCCGATGGAGCTGTTTTTTTCCACCAGGGCCACCTCGTAATCATTGTCCGCCAAATCGAGGGCCGCCTGGATGCCGGCGATGCCGCCGCCGATGACAAGGGTCCTCCGGGTCAACGGCAGGACCGTTTCGGTCAGAGGGGTCAGGAGTCGAACCCGGGCAACGGCCATCTTGACGAGATCCACGGATTTCAGCGTGGCGGCCCCCGGATCGTTCATGTGCACCCAGGAACACTGCTCCCTCAGATTGGCCATCTCCAGAAGATAGGGGTTGAGCCCGGCCTCCTGCAGCATGTGACGGAAGGTGGGCTCGTGGAGGCGGGGCGAGCAGGAGGCCACCACGATCCGATCGAGATTCAGCTCGGCGATGTCGGTCTTGATTTCCATCTGACCCGGCTCCGAGCAGGCGTATGTGACCGCCTTGGCCACGGCGACGCCGGGAAGGGTCTTCGCGCTGTCGGCCACCCGGCCGCAGTCGACCGTCTGACCGATGTTGAGCCCGCATCGGCAGACATACACCCCGATTCGGGCGTCTGTGTTCATATCCATTGGTTGTCTTGCGAACATCGTCGTTCCCATTCCATTCCTCGTTACGGGGTTGTCTATTCCCAGCGGATCGTCCGGGCGATGACGCTGGTCAGATCGGCGGTTTCCATCATGAGCTCCCGGCCCAGAAAAGGGTCTTCCATGGCGCACCGGAGATGAATCTGGCACTTGGGACAGGAGGTGACCATGAGGTCGCTGCCGGTGGCCGCGGCCTGCCGGATGCGTCGGACCTGAAGCGCCTTGCTGTAGGCGTCGCATCCGGTCCAGGCGCAGTTTCCGCAGCAGATGGATGCGGCGCCGCTGTCCTTCATCTCCGTAAACCGGGTCGGCATAAGGCGGTGGATGAGTTTGCGCGGCAAGGCACCCACGCCGGACAGGCGGTTCAGGCGGCAGGCATCCTGATAGGTGATCCGGTGCTCCAGGGGAGCGAAGGTGACGGCGCCCTTGTCGATCTCCCGCTCCAGAAATTCGTAGAGATGCATCACCGTGAAGGCCGGCTTGACGCCGTGGCGCGGGTAGTCCAGTGACAAGGTGCGGTAACATTCGGGGCATGCGGTGATGAGCGTCTCGATGCCGAGGTCGTTCATCATCTCCGTGTTCAACCGGGCCAGTTTCAGAAAGTTTTGCCGGTCTCCGGACCAGAGAAGATCGTGGCCGCAGCACCGTTCGGTTTCCAGGAGTCTCGGGTGAACGTCGAAAAAGTTGAGAAGCCGGACGGCGTCGAAAAGAGTCCGGGAGGTGTCGAGGCCGGCGTGGTTCCGGAAAAAAATGTCGAAATAAGGGGCGCAACCGCCGAAGAAGAGGGTCTTTCCTTCGGGGTCCGCAATGAGGTCGGCTGGACGGTCTTTCCACCGTCCGGGCGAGATTTCCGGCGAGGTCATGGTCCGCATGAGGGACTGAAAGAACCCGCCGTGGGCCTGGTTTTCGTCTCCCTGTCGGGCGTGGATCCAGGAGCGGACATCCCGGATGAATTCGGGAAAATCGACGTCGGAAGGGCAGCGTTCGTGGCAGAGGCCGCAGGTGAGGCAGGCCCAGACGTCCCGGATGACCGCTTCCGAAAGGGGCGGCGCCGCGGCGATGGCGCCCACCAGGGCCCTTGGGGAGTAAGGCTTGCCGCTCAGGGCCAGGGGGCAGGCCGAGGTGCATTTGCCGCAGTCCTGGCAGGCGTATGCGTCGTGCTTTTTCAGGATATCGGCCAATGACGTCGGGTCCTCGGTCGTCTCGGCAGGGACCTTTCCCATCGGCACCACGGGGCTCTTGCCCATGGTCTTGATGTCCGCCGTGAATTCCGCAAGAAAGCGCCTTAGCGGCTCGGTGTCGTCGGGCAGGAAAGTGGCGAAACGGAGCCGACGGCCGCCGATCCCCGCGAGCTCCAGAATGCGCTCCGTGTCCTCGGTGTTGTTCACGGCGTTTAGGGTGCCGGTGCCATACCGGCACGTCCCCGGGCCACACCCCACTAGAGCCACGCCGTCGGCGCCCATTTCAAAGGCTTTGAGGAGCAGGGCCTTGGTGATTCTTCCGGTGCAGGAGACCCGAACCATTTTGATTTCCGGCGGGATCTGGTAGCCGTTGTCCTGAAGGTTATGGTAGGCGGTGTGGGGCGCCCAATTGCACAGATAGAGTATGATTTTATAGTCGCTCATCGATTCACGGCACCATGGTTGAAATTACGGTTTACGGCAGCAGGATTTCCGCGAGGGTCTGCTCGAAGAATTTCTGGCTTCGAAAGGGACTGTCCGCCGCATTGGTGGGGCAAACGGAGATGCAGTTGCCGCACCCTTTGCAAAAGGCCTCGTCGACCACGGCGTAGCGGCCGATATCGTTCCGCTTCAGGGTCACGGCCTGGTAGGCGCAGGCATCGACGCAGCGCCCGCAGCCGCGGCAGGCGGCCTCGTTCACGGTAACGGTAAACCCTTTGTTCTGCCGGGCGCTGTTCGGCATGGCCGCGGCGGTCAGCATGGCGGCGGCGGCACCCTTCCGGCGGGCGGAGATGCGGATGCCGGGCGGGTCGGCCAGGAAAAGCCCCGAAACGGCGGTCATGCCCGGGTAGAAAAAGGGGACGCCCGTGACACCGGCAGACTGCATGTCCACGGCCGTGACCCGCAACGGGAGGCCTTCCTGGTGGATGTGCCGGATGTGCCGCCGGGATTTTTCCCCCAGAATCACGGCGCCCACCTGCATCTGCTGAACGTGACCGTCTTCGGTTTCCACCGTCAGCTGAAAATCACCCAGATTGCCGCTCAGCCGCGTCACCCGAGCGCCGGTGAAGGCGTGGATGTTGGGGTGGTCCGGCAGATCGCCCGCGGATGCCGCCTCCGATCCGAAGGTGAAAACGTCCATGCCGATATCGGCAAGGGTCACGGCGCTGGTCATGGCGGCCTCCGACCGGCCGATGACGGCCGTGGCGAAGTTGTAGAGCCGGCTCGGGGTCGGAAAGGCGGTGAGTTTGCGGGAGCGCTTCACCGACCGATCGATAAGGCCCCGGAGACGCTTCAGGGCCTCGTCCGGATCCTTCTGGAGCAGGCTCAGCGCTTCTCCCCGAATGTTTCGGACCATGACCATGGACCGGCTGATGCCCGTCGCCGTGAACAGCGCGTGCTTCAAGCGGCTCCGCTGATCCGTGCAGGCGCTGCAGACGAAATTGAGGGGGCAGCAGACGCACGATCCCAGAACGATTCGCGTGATGCCTTTGTCCCGGACGGTCTTGATGACGGCGGCAATCCCCTCGGGCACGCAGGCCGACGCCAGGGTTCCGGTGTGCACGACGTCCGGGACCGCGGCCAGTGATTCGATGTACCGGTCCATCTCGTCCATCCACCCGAGAGAGTCGTTGCACCGGCAAATGAAAACGCCGATCCGGATATCGGGCGAGAGGCCGGGGTCGGGCTGAGTGAACGAAAACCCGTTGCCTTTCCGCACCCAGGAGGCGTCGCCCAACAGCAGGAGGGCCTGGGCGGCTGCCGCATATCCGCGCATCAGCATGGCGTAGACGTCGGGCTTCGCGGACCTGGGGCCGTAAGCCCGGATGATGTCGTCGCCCTTGACGGCCGGGGCCATGTCCGGGTCGGCGATGATCACGGCACCGGCGTGTTCCGCAAAGGTCTCCCCGGTGTCTGTGTGGCAGATGGCCCCCACGGCGCCGCAGGCCCTGACACATTCCAGGCACTCGGCGCAGACGCCGCACTGAAGGCAGCGATCCGCCTCTTCACGCACCTGAACCTCGGAGAGCCCCAGGGCCACCTCGGTGAAACCGCCGATTCGGACGGCAGGCTGGACCTCGGACATGGGAACGCGGCAGTGGACGGGAATGTTCGAGGGGATGTCCCGGAAATCCCGGTCCGAAGGCCGCGCACAGGTGGGCGAAGGCACGGGAACGCCGCAGATGTCCGAGAGGGCCGTGATCGCCGCCAGACGACCTGAGGCCATGGCCTTGACGACGGTGGATGGGCCTGAAACGGCGTCTCCGGCGGCATAGACGCCGGAAAGCGAGGTCCGGGGGCCGTTGTCCGTCCGAATCAACCCCCGGTCGGTGATCTCCAGACCGCCCAGGGATGATCCCGGTTCAAAGGCCCCGATCTGCCCGATGGCGACGAAAGCCCGGTCCGCGGCCATCTCGAACGCCGAGGCACCGGGAACGATGACCGGCCAGGCCACCCCGCCGGCGTCGGGTTTTCCCGGCCGCGTGGGTTTGACGCTGAGGCGGTCGAGACGACCCGCCTTGCCGAGAAATGCGACAACCTGGCACCGATCCCGGATGACGACGCCTTCCTGAACGGCGCCCTGGATTTCTTCGGGATCGGCGGGAATCTCGTCCTTTCCGAACCAGGAGATGAGGGTGACCGATGCGCCCGTGCGGACGAGGGTCCGGGCCAGGTCAAAGGCCGCGTTACCGTCGCCGATGACCACGGCCCGTTGCCGGAGGGGTTCCATCTCTCCGCGGTGGCAGCGGTTGAGAAATTCGAGGCATCCCGATATGCCGTCAAGGTCCTCGCCCGGGATGCCCAGTCGCCGGTCCTTCCAGGATCCGACGGCCACCACGACACCACTGTAGGATGCCGTCATGGACTGGATATCGGTCAGGTCCACGGGATGGCCGGCGGCGAACGTGACGCCCATGTCGCGGACGACGGCAAGCTCGGCGTCCAGGATGTGCCGCGGAAGCCGGTGAGGACCGATGCCGTAGCGGAGAAGACCGCCGGCCGACGCTTCGCGCTCGAAGACGGTCGCGGCGCATCCGGCTCGGGCGAATTCCGCCGCCGCCGCGATTCCCGCCGGACCGCCCCCGATGACCGCAAAATGTTCGGGGCGTCGTTCAGCAGGACGAGGGGCCGGTGTCTCTTCGGGGTGGGCTGCGCCATAGTCGGAGAGGAAACGCTTGATGTCGCGGATGGCGACCGGATCGTCCAGGGTTCCCCGGCGGCAGTCGTCCTCGCAAGGGTGGTTGCAGATGCGGCCGCAGATGCCGGGGAGAATGTTCCGTTCCCGGATCAGGGCAAGCGCCTCGGCGTATTTGCCGGCCCCGGCCAGAGCGACGTACCCTTGGGCGTTGACGCCGAGAGGACAGTTTTCCCGGCAAAGGGGTGTCCGACGCTTATCGATGACCGGCCGGCCCGGGAGACTCAGGCGTCCGTCGAAGACGATCGCTTTGCGGCCGTCCTCCGTCGACACCGGACAGGCTTCGGCGCAGCGACCGCAGAGAACGCAGGCGTCGGGGTTCGTGAAGGTCTGGTGACGGAAGATGCCGACCCGGAACCCCTGGGGGGTATGTCGAATGCCGGTGACATCGGCGGGTAGGAGACACTGGATAGCCGGGTTTCTCAAAATACGGATGAGGCCGGGCCGGTGCGCGTGGTTGAGAGGGACCCCCGAGTTGAGCCGCCAGGCGTCGTTGGCGAGCTTGCGGTCGAGGTTCGCGTCCCGGTCCACCAGGGTCACCGGAACGCCCAGTTCTCCCAGCTTGTTGGCGGCCGCGATCCCCGAGGGGTTGGCGCCGATGATGACAACTTTGTGCAGACGGTCTTTGGGGCGCTTCATCGAACGGCTCCTATCCTGCCGGCGGTGCCGGATTTTTTCTTCTCCCGTCCTTTCAGGGTTGACGCGCCGTAGTCGAACCCCTTGACGAAGGCGGCCAAATTCATCTCTTCCGTCCCCTTGGGGACCGAAGCGGTGACGGCGGTCTTCATGGCATCCAAAGAGACCACGCCGGTGACGGCCGTGGCGAATCCCATCATGATGATATTGGCCATCATCTTTCGCCCCAGCTCCTCGGCCATACGGGTGGCGGGGATGGAAAAGACTTCCGGTCGGTCGCCGCCCGGGGCGACCAGATCCTTGTCCGTCAGGAGGCGGCCCGAGGGCTTGAGGGCGGTGCGGTATTTTTCGTAGGCCGATTGGGACATGCAGATGAGGATGTCGGGCGCCTCGATATAGGGGTACTGGATGACTGCGTCGGAAATGATCACCTGGGCGCAGCAGGCGCCGCCCCGGGATTCCGGGCCGTAGGACTGGACCAGCGTACTTTCCCGGTGGTCCCCCAGGGCCGCGGCCATGCCGAGGATCCGGCCGGCCAGGACGATGCCCTGCCCACCGAATCCGGTAACGATAACTTCCTGCCGTTTGATGTCTTTTCGCGCCATGGCTTTACCCCTCCTCCGGCCGGTACATCCTTTTATAGATCTCATCGTGGGTGGGTTTCTCGATGTCCAGAAAATTCCCGAGAATCGGCCCCCGTGCGTCGCTCATGTCCAGTTCGGCGGGATGAGCGCCGTTTTTGATGATGGCTTTTTCCTGATAGTGCCTGAGCGTGTCGATGGCTTTTTCCCGGTTGCGTCGGCCGTAGTTGACGGGGCAGGGCGACAGCGCCTCGATAAAGGAGAATCCTCGCCGCCGAAGGGCGGCCGCGATGGCGTCGGCCAGATCCCGTGCGTGGAGCATCGACCATCGGGCGATATAGGTGGCGCCGGCGGCGTAGGCCAGAAGCGGCAGATTGAACGGCGTTTCGGGATTGCCCATCACGGTGGTGGAGGATCTGGCATTGTGGGGGGTGGTGGCGGCAACCTGTCCGCCGGTCATGCCGTAAGTCAGATTGTTCACGCACACCACCGTGATGTCCATGTTCCGCCGGGCGGCGTGTATGAAGTGATTGCCGCCGATGGCGAAAAGATCGCCGTCGCCCGAGAAGACGATGACATTCAGTTTCGGGTTGGCCATCTTGATGCCGGTGGCAAAGGGGATGGCCCGGCCGTGGGTGGTGTGGAACGAGTCGATGTTGATGTACCCCGCGCCGCGGCCCGAACAGCCGATGCCCGACACCATGGCGAACTGATCGTAAGGGATCCCCGTCTGCTTGATGGCCGTGAGGCAGGCGGTAAAGACCGAGCCGGTGCCGCAGCCGGGGCACCAGATGTGGGGGATCCGGTCCATGCGGACGAGATCCTCCAGGGGATGGACCGTCGGGGCGACGGCGGGGTCGGCGCTTCGGGTCATCGCATGACCTCCTTCTCCATGGCGTCGATGACGGCTTCGGGGGGAATGATGGCGCCCCCGTGATGGCCCACGCCGATGGTCGGCACCCGTCCGGCGGCGCACCGCTCGACCTCTCGGCTGATTTGGCCCATGTTGATCTCGACGGTGATGATCCCCTTGACTTTCTGGGCCAGAGCCCGGATCTGTTTTTCGGGGAACGGCCACACCGTCACGAGCCGAAGCATGCCGGCCCGGATGCCCCGTTTCCGTGCTTCGTCCACGGCGGTGAAGCTGGTGCGGGCGGACACGCCGTAGGAGACGACGGCGATATCGGCGTCCGACAGCCGGTAGGATTCGGTCATGACAATGTCGTCGATGTTGTTCCGGATCTTGCCCGTGATCCGTTCGATCATTTCCTTCTGGGTCTCCACGGACATCACCGGATACCCCTTTTCATCGTGGGTCAGGCCCGTAACATGGATTTTGTAGCCGTCGCCGATGGCGGGCATGGGGGCGACGCCGTTGGGTCCGGGTCGGTAGAGACGGAAGCGGTCCTTCCGGCCGGCGGGTCTGGGCCGGGACACCGTTCGGATCTTACCGGCCTCGGGAATGACGACCCGTTCGCTCATATGTCCGACGATCTCGTCGGACATGATGAAGACCGGCGTTCGGTAGGCTTCGCTCAGGTTGAAGGCGGTGATGGTCAGATCGAACATCTCCTGGGGAGATGCGGGGGCGACGGCGATGATCTCGTAGTCGCCGTGGGATCCCCACCGGGCCTGCATCATGTCGGCCTGGGCGCCCTGGGTGGGCAGGCCCGTGGAGGGCCCGGCCCGCTGGACGTTCACGACCACGCAGGGCGTTTCGGTCACGACGGCGAGTCCAATGGTCTCCATCATGAGGCTGAAGCCGGGACCGGATGTCGCGGTCATGGATTTGGCGCCGGTCCAGGCGCCGCCGAGCACCGAGGTCATGGCCGCAATCTCGTCCTCCATCTGGATGAAGGTGCCGCCTACCCTGGGGAGCCGAATGGAAATATGTTCCGCGACCTCGGTTGCCGGGGTGATGGGATAGCCCCCGAAAAAAGTGCACCCCGCGGCAATGGCGCCTTCGGCGCAGGCGATGTCTCCGTTAATGAAATGTTCTCCGGTGAGGACTCTGGATGTCATGGACGGCCTCGTCTATAATGAAGTTCCGGTTTGGGTGTCGTGGTTCGTCCCGATCTGTCGGTTCCGGGACCTGCTTTCGGGGCGTGCGCCGGTCATTCGGTCGGACCTGGGACCGGCTGTGAAGGCGGCGGTGCTGCCGACGAAAAGATGGCGAATTCGGGGCAGAGCAGTTCACAGTAGTGACAATTCAGGCAGTCGTCGTTCTTGACCCTGGGCGGGTGATATCCCTTGGCGTTGAAGGTCTTGGAAAATTCAAGGACCTCTCTCGGACAGAACGCGATGCAATAGCCGCATCCCTTGCACCGGTCCTCCAGAATGTGAACAATGCCCCGGGTGATGTCCACCGTGTCGGTATCAAGGGGAATCCGCCAGTATTTCATAGCCCTCTTCCTGTAAAAGGTCTCCTGTTTGCGCCAAGAAGCGTTGCCGAAAAAAATCCTTAATCCTTTTGCGACGGATTTTCAATGGAAATGTCTTTTAAAACGTTTTTTCTCGAAAGACAATCCTCATATTTATCGGGGGGCGTCTTCCATCATGACGCCGTGACAGGGGTATGGACATTCCATGATTCGCCCTCCCGCTTTTCCGGTTGACAATCAATTTCGGGGTTCTTACCAGTTTGGGGTACGGCAGAAATATGCAACCCCATATGAAATCAGCGCACCTTTCACGTTCCACCGCAATTCGGTATCGGCCGGTATCGGCCGGTATCGGATTGATCATCCCTTTTTACGGTCAGATCGTTACCGCTCCCGCTTGATGTGTTCCTGAAATTGTCTGCCGTCATCCCAACCCGTTCGGGAGAAAGCCTTTTCAATACGGTCACCTAAAGGAGGCCTGTCATGTCAGATATCAAAAAAATATGTTTTGATAGAATTCTCGCCAGGGACCTGCACCGCGCGATCCTCTTCCGAAATATCGAGGGAACCACGCGTACCCGGGCCATATCCCCCATCGGTAAGCTGTGGCCCAACGGATCGACCCTGCGCGTTTCGTTTCTGGGGGGCACCGCCCAACAGCACGACGTCGTCAAGACATTCGCGCCCCAGTGGTCCCGATTTGCCAACCTCAATTTCGACTTCGGCACTGCGCCGGACGCCGATATCCGGATCGCCTTCGCCGACGACGGCGCGTGGAGCTATCTGGGCACGGACGCCAAGGGTATTCACGTCAGCCGGCCGACCATGAATTACGGATGGCTGGACGAGGCCGTCGTACTGCACGAATTTGGCCACGCCATCGGACTGGCCCATGAACACCAGAACCCCGAAGAGGGCATCAAATGGAATGAAGAGGCCGTGATCCGCGACCTCTCGGGCCCGCCCAATTACTGGGATATTGCCACCATCCGCCACAATGTCCTCAATAAATATGCCCACGACCAGATCAACGGCACGGTGTTCGATCCCGATGCCGTCATGCTCTATGCCTTTCCCAGGGAATGGACCCTTGACGGCTTTCAGACCAAGGAGAACAAGACGCTGTCGGCAATGGAAAAGGCCTTCGTTGCCGGTGAAAAAATGTATCCCGGAAGGGGGTCCCAACCCGATGCGGTGGAACTGGACGTGCTGGAATTCGAGGGAACGCCGGCATCCATCGGTCTGCCGGGCGAGGAGGATCTCTTCACTTTCATGGTCAAATCCCCCGGCCGCTACACCATCGAGACCGAGGGGGAGACCGACCTGGTCATGAAGCTTTACGGTCCGGACAATCGGACCAACCTCATCGCCGAGGACGACGATTCCGGCAAGGGTTACAACCCGAGGATCGGTGCCGATCTTATTCCCGGAAGGTATCTCGTACAGATCCGGCATTACAATCGGACCGGCGGTACGGGCGACTACACGATCAAGGTTTACAAATAGGAATGTTAATTTTTGACTTTCATGATGGTGACCGGAAAGCCTACGGCTTTTCCAAAGGCTGAAGGCTGAAGACTAAAGGCTGAAGGGGTGCGCGTGTGATGAACGGTGCATTTTTTCCCTTTCAGCCTTCGATTTTCGGTCTTCGGTCTCCAAAGGTTAAAGGCTGAAGACTAAAGGCTGAAGGGGTGCGCGTGTGACGAACGGTGCATTTTTTCCCTATCAGCCTTCGATTTTCGTTCATCCCTCTCCAAAGCATAAAGGCAGAAGACTAAAGGCAGAAGGGGTGCGCCTGTCATGAACGCCGCACAATTTTCCC
>NZ_JBFXGG010000019.1:0-46710 GCF_050178255.1 Desulfococcus sp.
CGTTATCAAGGAAAGGACTTCACCATGCCGCTCTCCGTCGTGGACCTTTATCGAGATGTTCTCCCCAAAACCAACTGCAGAGACTGCGGATTTGCCACCTGCCTCGCCTTTGCCGGCATGGTGGTCTCCGAAAAACTTCCCCTCGATGGCTGTCCCCATATTGATCCGGAAACAGCGGCACGATGCCAGAAAATCCTGGACGCCCAGCATGCCGCAGGCAAGTGGACCCGGCGGGACATGGCCGAGGACGCCCTTGTCTGGGCCAGGGAAAAAGCCGCATCAATGGCCATCGAGGACCTTCCCCATCGGATCGGAGGCCGGCTTGTGGGCAAGGAATCGAATGTGGAACTGGAGCTGCCATATTTTTCAGGCCTCATCCGCATCGGGCGCAACGGCGTACGAAAGGCGGATGATGAACCTTTGAACCGGTGGGAGCAGGTGTTCATTTACAACCACATGGCCCAGGGCGGAAAAGTGAACCCCACGGGGCGATGGAAAGCCTTTCAGGAAATTCCCAACACGGTATCCAAAATCAAGTCCATGCGGGCACACGTCGAGATTCCCCTGGCGGAACGGTTCAGCGGCAAACCCGAAGCACTCGCCGAGGCCGCAAGGCGAATTGGTGGGCTGGACAAAATCAGGGAGCATCCCTCGGCAGACGCCGCATGGCGCTTCACTCCCCTCCCAAAAGTACCGGTCATGCTCCTTTTCTGGAATCAGGACGACGAATTCGAGGCCAAGATAAAACTCCTGTTCGATGAAACCGTATGCGAACACCTCGACATCGAATCGATTCTCTTCCTGAGCGAACGCCTGGTCCAATTGCTCTGTGACAATCAGGCCGGGTGATCTTCGGACGAGGGGTTCTCGGCCATACAAAACGATTCCACGAGCGCAATGGTGAAGGCGACATATTGATCAATGGAGATGTGATCCCGGGCAAACCGCCATCGGGTAAGGTACCAGTCCTGCAGCAAGGCCTTGACGGCCGAGGCGGTCAGATGACAATTCCGGGCCGCAAATATGCCGGTTCGAACACCATTTTCGAGGATGTCCCGGACGACATCCTCGATATATTCTTCATTGCTGCGAATCGATGCAGCGTCATCAGCCCCAAAGGTCTTGGCTTCCATGAACGAAAAATAAAACCACGGCTGCAGGTCCTCGCTCAAATAAAGATGGGTTTGGATCGCCGTCCGAAGCCTGGCGGCGGGGTGGCTCTCCCGGCTGATCCATTCCTCCAGTATTCGCCGGACATGGACCTGCGCTTGGGTTTGGAGCATCCCGAAAAGTTCTTCTTTGCTGGAGAAGTAGGCATAGAGCGCCCCCATGCTGAGACCGGCCTCTCGCCCCAAATCCCGTATACTCATGGCCTGGAAACCATTTCGATTACTGAGCCTGAGCGCTGCGCAGAAAATCTTTTCGAGGTTTTTGACGACGGTGTCTTCCTTCTTGACCCGGATGTTCGCCCGGTTCTCCATGAAAATCCGCCGGTAGAAATCCTGCCGTGAAAGGTTGACCGACTGTTTGAATTCAGAATAATCCATCGAACAACCCTGACGACGTGATAGTTTTGGGGTATTATCGGTTTGTTCGAACATCTGTTGGATATCGGAAAAGCACCGGTATGTCAATAAATAGAGAGCGAACGCTCGTTTTTTAACTCAACTTTCGACTGTCGTGATGGTGACCGGATAGAGGTGCCGGGAGGATACGGCCCGCGACCCTTCAGCGGCACTTGAACGAAACCGCGCGGGGCGCGGGCCGTATCCTCCCGGCACCGGCCTGTGAAAGTCGAAAGTTGAGTTTTAATTTCAACTGGATGGGTTATTGAGGGCAGCCGCGGGCCGGCAGGCTTTTGCCGGCATCACGGCCTTCCGCGCGGGATCAGTCCTTCAGGATGTCGATCATCGATCGGATACGACGCTCGACCGCCTGTTCCGACCAGGAGAGCTTGATCTGCATCGAAAGTGTTCGCGCCATGAGGGCGTCGGATTTCGGCAGATGAATCTTCCGATAATCCGGTCGGTTTTCAAGGAGCTCCAAGGGAAGCCTGGCCGCGCTGCTGAGCTGCTTCAGATGATCCCATTGTCGGAGATAATGCCAGTTGTTGCCGTACCAGTAAAAACAGCCGTCCACGCCCGAAGCGGCGAGCTTTGCCGTCTTCTCCCGTGCGGTCGACTCGTCCGGCAACATAAAAGATAGGAATGTAGCGGAATCTCCCGCATCGTCGGGGATGTGGCGGAATGTGATGGACGGGCATTGTTTTAATGCGGTTTTGATCGCATTTTTGTGGGTTCGCTGAATTTCGAGAATCTTGTCCAGTTTCCTGAGTTGAGCGAGCCCCACTGCGGCATTCAATTCGCATATCCGATGATTGGTGCCAAGGATTTCATGTCCTTCGGCGCCCCGGTCCGAACCTTGGTGATCGTGGCCATGATCGGCGAAAGCGTCCGCCTTCAGATAAAGAGCCTGATCGTCGGTAACGATGGCCCCGCCTTCGCCACAGGTGACGGTCTTGACTGCATCAAAGGAGAAGCAGCCCATCCGGCCGAATGTTCCCAGAGCCTTTCCATCCAACGTCGCGCCGAATGCCTGGCAGGCGTCCTCGATCAGGATAAGGCCGTGCCGGTCACAAACCGCCTTGATCTCGCCGATCCGGGCTTGTGCGCCGCACATATGTACCGGGATGACGGCCCGCGTTCGATCGGTAATCACGGATTCGAGGGATTTGGGATCAAGACAGAGGGTATCGTCGATCTCCGAAAAGACGGGAACGGCACCGGCATAAATTACCGCCTCCACCGTGGCGACAAAGGTAAACGGGGGCACCACCACCTCGTCTCCCGCGCCGACACCACATGCGGCCAACGCAATACTCAGGGCTGCCGTTCCACTGGCGCAGAGGTGGCCGTAAGCCACTCCCATTCTTTCGGCCAGTTCGATCTCAAACGTCTTCGCCTTCCATCGTCCCTTTCGGACGCCGTCAAATCCGTATCGAAACAAGACGCCCGTCTCCAGGACATCCATGACCTCTTTTCGCTCCTCCGCACCAAAAATCTCAAATCCCGGCATGTTCCATCTCCTCTACTCGGACGACCGACCCAAACCGCGAAAGGTCTCCGGTTATATCTTGACGATTCCCGAAAAAATTCGATAACGGCTTTAATCGTATTGCCGGCTGCTACGGTATAATGTCAGCAACAATACGCTGTCCGGAAGCCTGGATATCGGGCTTTCCGCGATATCGTTCGGGAGTTGACGCTTAAGAATGCATTATATTCTGGACCCGACGTCCTCGAAAAATTTTTCGATGGCCATGCGGGCGTACATGTTGGCTTTCGTACCGATGAAGTTCTGATGAGCAACGACGATGGAGATCACGATCTTACGGTCACCCTCTTTCTCCTCGGCATACCCCACAAACCAGTCAAATCGCCGCCCCTCGTTGGTCCTGGAGTTGATACTCCCGCTCTTGCCGCCGATATTGAGCCTGGAAAGAATCGGTGACTGAGAGATGCCCTGAAAAGTCTTTCGGCAGGTACCGGTCAAAACCGTCTCTTTCATGAGGGAACGCATGGCCAGGGTCGTTTTCGGCGAAAGTGCCCGGTTTAGCGTTTTCGGCCGGCTCTTGTATATAACCCGCCCGGAGCTGTCGGTAATCTGGTCCACGATAGAGGGTTCCACCAGACACCCCTGGTTGGCAATCATTGTCGAAGCGATGACGGCCCCGTGAAGGGGCGACAGCAGCGTGCTTCGGTTGAAGCCGCTGGCGATCTCCGCCCAGTTGTAAGGTTCATCGGAGACGGAGAAGGGGCTGGGTGCGGTGGGAAGCTCAAAATCGATCTCCTGGTTGAACCCGAAAGCCTCGGCATGGCTGATCAATCCTTTTTTGCCCAGGTACTGAAGACCGAGTTTGCCGAATACCGGATTGACTGACTGCGCGAAAGAATCCCTCAAGCTGATATGGTTGAGATGCCGCTGATTTTTTCGATTCAGCTGCGACCGATAAAGCGTATGTTTTGCACCACTGTAGGTAACCGTGGAATCGGGTTGAAGCCCACACTCCTCCACGGCGGCGGCGGCCGTAATTATCTTGAAAATGCTGGCGGCGGGAAAAAGGCTCTCGGTACAGACATTATTGTCGGGATCCTCCCGATCATGACTGATCATCGAGAGGATGCGGCCCGTCTCCGGTTCCATGATGACAATACCGATGGAATGGGCGTAGCGGCGCTGCAGTTGACCCAGCATGTACCGCTGCAGCGTTGTGTTAATGCTGGTATCGACTTGATATTTTCTGCCGTCGAAGTCGTAGTCGAATGCGTTTTTCGACAGGTTGACAAAGCTGCGTCGATCAAAAATCAATTGGATCTGTGCTTTATCGATCACCTGTCTCACAAATTTCGGGGCAAGGAGAGAATCGGCTTCGGGCGTGTCGACACCGTTCCGGTTCACGGCAACGGCCGTTTCATTCCCGGATTCGATCCCGGTCTCCGGAAGGGGTGTCGTTACCCCGAAATCCGATGCGGGAGGCGGCATCTCTGAATTCGATGTTGCACCCTCAGCGGAGGGTTCAGCGCTCTCCGATACCGGCGCCGGAGACGGATCAAGCGTTTTCCCGGCCTCCGGCAACGCAGTTGTGGCGATTGAATCCGGAATGGACACATCCTCTCGAACTCGGGCGCCGCCCGGAAACATTCCGTTAAAAAAATATGTGAAGCCCAACAATAAGGCCATCGCGGCGGCGTATCGATAAACCTTCAGGCCATTCCGCTTTCGCTCCCGTTCCCGCTTCAACCCGGATTGGTACGTCCGCCAATCCGGTCGTTTTCCAAATGAACCACTTCCGCGTCTCGATTTAATCATGGCCCCCCCATGAAAGATCAGCTCAACATTGTTCCGGGTTTAACCTCTTTGTCGAGTGTGGCAATCGTCACGGTTTTTCCTTCCGAGGCAGCCAGAAGCATGCCTTGTGACAGCACACCCATCAGCTTTGCGGGTTTGAGATTGGCAACAATAATCACCTGTTTTCCAATGAGCTCATCAGGTGTGTAGCTTCCTGAAATGCCGGACACGATGGTCCGGGTATCTCCCATATCGACCTCAAGTTTGAGGAGTTTTTTGGCCTTGGGAACAGGCTCCGCCTTCACGATGGTGGCAACCCTCAGATCGATTCTGGCAAAAGTTTCAATGTCGATCGTCGGTTTCAGGGCAACCGGTTCAAGCGCATCCGGCCCGGACGGGGAAGAAGCGTCTCCCGGGATTTGTGTCTTGGGGATTTCGATCTCTACCCTGGGAAACAAGCGCGTCGTTTTGGGCAGTTTTACCCCGGGCGGCAGCGTCTTCCATGCCCGGAGAGTTGTCAGAAGATAGAACGGCTCATCCGGAGAAAGTCCCAGATGCTCCTGCATTTTTCGGGCGGTATCGGGCATGACCGGATAGATCAGACCTGAAACGATTCTGAGCCCTTCAAGGAGCTGATACATGACGGCATCCAGCTCCTGTCGGCAGGATTTTTTCTTGGCCAGCTCCCAGGGAGCGGCGACATCAATGTACTTGTTCATCTGGTTTATGAATTCCCATACGGCAATCATCGCCCTGTGAAATGCAAAACTCTCCATGGCCGTTTCGTATTGATCGATGACCGCGGCAGCGTTACTTTTCAGGTCTCCAAATCTGAGACCCGACAGACGTTCCTCAGCCGCTTCCGAGATCCCTGGAACGATGCCGTCGAGATATTTGTGCGTCATGGCGGTGACCCGACTGAAAAGATTTCCCAGGTCGTTGGCCAGATCGGAATTGATACGCTGGACCAGGGCGGCTTCACTGAAGCTGGAGTCGAGGCCGAAAACCATCTCCCGCATCAGGAAATACCGGAAGGCATCCAGCCCATAGACACTCTTGAGGGAGAGGGGTTCCACCACGTTGCCCAGACTCTTGGACATCTTGCTCTCCTCGATGTTCCAGTAGCCGTGAACGTTCAGGTGTTTATAAACCGGTATTCCAGCGGCCTTGAGCATGATCGGCCAATAGATGCCGTGAGGTTTCAGGATGTCCTTGGCCACAATGTGCTGAACATGGGGCCAGAATTTACGGAATTTTTCGCCGTCGGGATAGTCGAGGGCGGAAACGTAGTTCAGCAACGCATCGAACCAGACATAAGTGACGTACTTTTCGTCGAAAGGCAGGGTGATCCCCCAGTCGAGGCGGCTTTTCGGACGAGAAATGCAGAGGTCGTCCAGGGGGTCCTTGAGGAAGGAAAGCACCTCGTTGCGATACCGTTCGGGACGGATGAAATCGGGATGGTGGTGGATATGCCGGATCAGCCAGTCCTGATAACGGCTCATCCTGAAAAAGTAATTGGCCTCCCGAATCGTTTCAGGAACAGTCTCGTGGTCCGGACATTTGCCGTCAACGAGTTCCCGATCGGTATAGAAGCGTTCGCAACCGAAACAGTATTTCCCTTCATACTCACTGAAATAGATATCTCCCGCATCATAAATCTGTTGGAGAATCCGTTGGACAAACGCCTTATGACGTGTATCGGTCGTCCGAATAAATTGGTTGTATCGGATGTTGAGCTCGGGCCATAGCGCCTTGAAGATGCCGCTGATCCTGTCGACGTATTCTCTTGGCGTCATGTCTTCCCGGCGAGCAGCCCGCTCTATCTTGTCGCCGTGTTCGTCCGTCCCTGTCAGGAAGTAGGTCTCCGCCGGTTTCATCGTATGAAACCGGCATGCCACGTCGGCCGTGATGGTCGTGTAGGCATGCCCCAGATGCGGTCTGGCATTCACGTAATAAATGGGGGTAGTGACATAAAAAGGATCCGACATTGTTTCTCCTATCCATTTTGACGGCTTTTATCCTTGCTTTCGCTTTCCAGTTGAATATCCGATAGATCGAACTCCATTTCCTGCCCCTCTTCCAAACGGACGGCGATTCGGTTGCAGATCGCATTGTGACGCACGATTTTTCCTTTTCCTTTGGGGGTCTCGACCATCTTGCCGATCTTGGGGAATTCGGTTTTAAGCCCTTTATAGGTTTCATTTTCAAAGGTCAGACAGCACATGAGCCTTCCACACTGACCCGAAATCTTGGTGGGATTCAACGAAAGCCCTTGCTCCTTGGCCATGCGAATGGATACCGGCTCGAATTTTTCGATAAAGGTGGAGCAGCACAATGCCCTGCCGCACCGGCCGATTCCGCCGCACATTTTAGCCTGATTCCGGATACCGACTTGTCGCATCTCGATCCGGATTCGAAATTCTCTCACCAGCATCTTCACCAGTTCTCTGAAATCCACTCGGCCGTCCGCCGTGAAAAAAAACGTCAGTTTGCCGGCATCGAAGGTTCCTTCAACCGAAAACAGATTCATCTGCAATCGCAGTTTTTTGACGCACGCCATGCAAAATGCATGGGCCTTCTTCTCAAGCTCCCGGTTTTTCTCACGTTGATGAAAATCGGCTTCACCGGCTAGTCGATAAACCTTTTTCAAGGCCCGATCAAACGTCTTCTCATCGCGAAGTTCCGGAGCAACCGCGACAAAGCCGAAACCCAGTCCCTGCTCCGTTTCGACGATAACCGGGTCGCCCGGTGCCAGTACAAAAGCACCGGCGTCGAAGTCATAGACTTTTCCCGCCGGCTTGAATCGAATACCAACAACTTTTACCATAGTTTATTTTTTAGCCAGCTGCAATACCATAACTTCCAAGGTCAGCCTGATGTTGGCGTTCGACCCCACAGCCTTTTGAGCGGCATTGACCGCTTCAATTTTGGAAAGCAGCGATTTTTCAGTAAATATTATCGAAATCCGTCGAATGTCACTCAACACATCTTCGTTGAGAATCTTCTCGGGAGCATGTTTAAAAATAATCAGATCCCGCAAAAAGGATCGAATCATATCCAGGGAACCGTCGATAAGCGCCTTTTCCCGAAAGAGCCGTTCGGCAAAAGCCATCAGGCCGTTCACGGCCAAATCCCGATCCGTTCCCGACGTGATTTCGGAGAGGCGGTTCAATAGCCATTTCCGCCGGCGAAGCCACGCCTTTCTGTCTGCCGGGCTGTCCATATTGATCCTTCCCGGGCTGCCCTCGGCCATTATGGCAAAAAGATCGGCTTCCACGGAAGTTAAATCGTATTTTGCCCGCCAAACCGCCGCCCGGCGTCGACGTGGAACAGGATCGAACCGGACGTTGATGCAACGCGATGCGATCGTCGGCAGCAAATCGCCCGGCGTAAGGGCCGTCAGAATGAAAATCGTCCGATCCGGCGGTTCCTCAAGGATCTTGAGCAGCGCATTGGACGCTTCCGGGTTCATGGTTTGAGCCTGTTCGACAATGACGATCCGGAGCGACGCTTCGTAAGGCTTCAGAGACAGTGAATGGCGAAGCTCTCTAACGCGGTCGATTCTGATCATCCCGCCTGACGGGGCAACTCGATGGATGTCCGGATGGTTCCCCGAAAGAATTTTTCGGCAGGCTTTACAGTCGCATCCGACAACGGTCATCACATCTCGATCGACTCGGGATTGGACCGTCCCGTCTGCAAACCGTCTGCAATTGCAGGCCATGGCGAACATCAATGCGGCCGTTCGCTTGCCGACACCATGAATTCCGGTAAAGAGCAAGGCGTGAGGAACGTTCTCCTTCCCGAAAAAGACAGATAAAATCCTGAGCGCCCGCTGTTCCTGCAAAATCTGAAAATCAGTTACAGACAACGATCAGTAATCCACGCGTTCCTTCAACTCTTTTCCACATTTGAAAAAGGGAAGCTTCTTGGGATTGATGACCACCTTGTCGCCGGTCTTTGGGTTTCTACCTGTATAGCTCTTGTAATTTTTGACATAAAAGCTGCACAATCCCCTGATTTCAACCCGTTCCCCTTTCGCCAACGCGTCAGCCATGCTGTCGAAAAATATTTCGACAATCTTGGCTGCCTCCGCCTTGGATATATTCGCCTCATTTTTTAGGGTGGAAATCAATTCCAGTTTGTTCATATGTTTCTACTCCTTAATTGTCGTAAATCTACCAATCCATCGTCAATTTTTTATATTTAAATGATATTTGATAAGATGTCAAGATGTTATGAAATTATTTCGGGAAGCGTTATCACGTCGTCTTCGCTGACCTCGACAGCAGCAAACTGGCCCAGGATATCGATGTTCACGATGACCCGACCCTTTCCGCGGTATTGTGAAAATACCCCGACAACCCCTCCAAGCGTCCCTCCCGTCACCATCACCCGCTCTCCTTTCGAATAGCGGCGCCCGGTGGTGACGGCCTTTTCGGCCGCCACCATGATCCGGAGAGAGGATACGACGTCATCGGGAACGGGCACAGGGGGGCCCGTCCGGTTTCCGACCAACCGAACCGCACCGACGGTCCTGACGATCTCCAGATGAAGGTGGGGATCAAGATTCGTCCGAACGAACAGGTAGCCGGGAAAAAGCGGAACCTGGATCATCTTGCGACGGTCCCGTCGTCTGCTCCTGACCTGAATTTTCGGAAGAAACGCCTCGAAGGATTTTTTAACCAACCCCTCGTTCACCACATTTTCAAACCGGCTTTTGACATGAAGGACATACCACGCCGGCTTCAATATCGCATCATTCATGTGAACGCAATCTCGTCTGTTTCAGTTGACGTCCATTCCCCCCAACCCCGCCAGCCTGACCATGACGCCGAAGGCCTGGTCATCACGGTCCTTGAGATACCGCAGGTCCATTGACCAACAGGGATGGGTGTAGACAAATCCTACGCCGGTTCTGATGTTTTCGTTGTCTTGTATGTTCTGTTCATATTCGACATAGGTTGACAACCACGAGGCGAGTTGGGCCTGAAGGCTGGCATATAAGGATTCGCTCATTTCACGGCTGTATCGATATTCCGTGTAAAGACGGTCTCCACGGCGATCTCTGAAGGTGAGAGCGATATTGCGGGAAAGGAAATCATCTTCCAGGTGGGACCACTCCACATCGGCGCTGATGGTGTAAAACTCAGCCGGCTCGACGTCGAGCCGGCCATATAGCGGCGACCAATGCTCTCCGGGCTCCGGCGTCGTTCGGTCCATCAGATTGAATCGATAAATAAGCTCATCTGCATCGTAGGTATCGGCATCATAACTCTGAGAGATCTCGAAACGACAGAACTCTCGAAAGACATAGTCCGCGAACCTGTCGTTCCGCACTTGTCCGGAAGCGGCCTTGCCCCCCCGTACAGCCTTTTTAGACTTGGACACCCATGAGTTAACGAGGTCGAAGGTCATCCGATTTCTTCGGAACATCCGGTCTGCCGGATCGAAAAACGGATAATCGTCCTGGTTTTTTTTGGGAATGTATTCATATATCAAGGATGGGCGAAAATTGTGTTTGATCTTTTCCGGCCGCATGTTCAAACGGGCCAAAAGCCCTTCGGCGTCGGGCGCGAGGGTATAGATTCGGCTCAAATGAGTGGAGAGATCCAGCCGGGCATCGAACATCTCCCGATGTTGGCTTCGGGTGGAGGAAACGAACGGCGAGGTCAATTCGCTATCATCGGTGTTCACACGCCAGAGCGTCTCCCGAAGTCCGATGGACGGTTCGATGAAAAGATATTTTTTGAATCGGTACGGCATCGAAAATCGGGGCCAGATATCGAAACGGTTTCCCTTGTCGCCGTCCTGCCGGAAGAAATAGGCATACTGGGAGGTCAAATCCCAGTAAACAGGTGATGCCATGATCGCCTGACGGGCGGCGTTGAACGTGACATTGGGCAACTGCTGAAGGGTCGTGTCCGTTTCTTCCCATCGACGGTTGATGACGTTGTCGTACCAGACTATGCCCGCATTCAGGCTGTATTGGCGCCAGATTTTGTTCAGATTAAAGCTGTTGGTTCGAATCGGATCAGTGTAGTCGTCAAGGTCCCGTCCAAAGTGCCTGTTGAAGTATTTTCGGGTCGTGTCAAAACCGGAGTAACCGTCTTTGAACTCGTAAAGATAATCCTGGTCGCTCACGATATCCAAATCGAGCCGGGATGCAAAATCGAGGGGCAGCATCTGATTGACCTTGGCTCTGAACCAGTATCGGTCGTTGTTGGTGCGAAGGTAGCGATCCCCTGCGTAGCCCCAGTCTCTGCTGGTCGAACCGGTGCCGTCGTCAATTTTCAGGTCGTCGAGGTAATCGAACATGACGGTTCCCCTGGATCGATCGTCGAGGACGTACCGGTATTCCGCGCCGACCTTATTACCCCGATCGGACATGTACATGTTGTAAAAAGTCGCATCAGTGCTTTCGTCGATAGCCCAGAACACAGGCTGAGTGTAAGAGACCCCCTTGCGTTCGGATGTCCCGAATTCCGGCGGCAACAAACCGCTTTGTCGCTCCTTTTTGACCGGAAAGATAAAGTAGGGACTATAAAACACCGGAACGTTTTTGATCCAGAAGGCCCCGTGTTTGACCTTGCCGTACCCCTCGAGAGTGATATCAAGATTCCTGCCCGTGATCCGCCAGGCCGGCGTCGATCCGCCACAAGTCGTGACGCTGGCCTTGTAGACCCGGTATTCCTTTTCACCGATCTTATCAACCCGCTCACCCTGGATACGGAAATGCTTCTCCCGGGTGAACACCTTCCCCTGGTAAAGCGTCCCGGTCTCAGTTTCAAGATTGATGTCGATCCGGTCCCCCGTGAGGACGTCCCCGCCCGTTATCATCACCACATGCCCCTCCGCGGAGGCCGTCATGTTCTGATGATCAAAAATGACACGGTCGGCCGAAAGCCGCTTTCCATCCTTGCTGATGACAACACCGTCACGAGCGACGTAGACCTTGTTCTTTGCGTCGTACTCGACGCTTTCCGCCTTGATCTCCCAGGGCTTGTCAGGATCCGATCGAAGGATGTCCGGAAGCGATTCACCCCAGGCCGCACGAACCGACCCCGCCAGAAGCGTCATCATCAGCAGAATACGAAGGAATTTTCTCCACAACGAAATAGGCGTCTTAGCGGAAGGCCTGTCGGGGAAAAGCAGGTACGGCACGGTTCTGTCAGCTCTGAAATCCGGACATAATCTTGTATACATGGAATAAACTCGAAACCGTACGGTCCGTTGAGTTGTCGATGTTTACGTCAAGGACCCGGACGCAATAAAAACGGTCCTGATCCACGATCTGAAGTTTTCCCCAGATCCAGAATCAAGACCTTGACATAAAAATCATGGAGAGCATCGGGAATATCGGTTGAAGCCAACCGTCATATCAAGTATAAAATCAAGAACAGCTCGAATATAAAAACAAGAACAGCCAAAAATGTCAAGGCATATGCTTGGCATCAACCCTGAAGACATTTGGACATGAAAGTATTTCTGACCAACGACGACGGCATTCACGCCCCCGGGCTGTGGGCGCTCTATCGACAGTTCGTCCAGGATCACGCGGTATCGGTCGTGGCGCCGGACAGGGAACGAAGCGCGGTGGCCCACGGCATTACCCTCCACACCCCACTTCGGGCTGCCCGGATGAAACTGAACGGCGGCTGGGAAGGGTATGGGATCGACGGCAAGCCTGCAGACTGCATCAAACTGGGGCTGACCGCCCTCCTGAAAGAGAAGCCGGATGTCGTCGTGGCCGGCATCAACCCGGGAGCCAACGTCGGGATCAGCATCAATTATTCGGGAACGGTCGCCGCCGCTCGTGAAGCGGCGCTGTTCGGGCTCCCGGCCATCGCCATTTCAATCAATGGATACGAAATCGAAGATTACGGTGAAACGGCCGCCTTCGCGGAAAAACTGGCACGCCGCATTGTGGAAGCCCCTTTGCCCTTCGGCACGATTCTGAACGTGAACGTACCGAACATTCCCATGAGCCGGATTCGAGGCGTCAAGATCACCCGTCAGGGCATCGATCGTCTCTCCAAGGAATACTATGAAAAGCGTCTTGATCCGAGAAATCGAGCCTACCACTGGCTTGGAAGCGACACCCGAATATTTGGCGAGGACCTTTCGGTGGACGGCGACGCCTTATGTCATGACTACATCACCATCACGCCCCTCCAGTGCGACATCACGGACTATCGGATGATCGACCGACTGAGAAAATGGAACGTCTGAGATGAAGCAGCAATTCGCGGCCGAGATCACCGTCGGCATCCAGGTTGACGATGTTTTCGTGATTTCGAGCAAAACGCTCTCTCAGAAAAAAAATGGGGAGAACTACCTCAATCTCACCTTGTCGGACCGAACCGGAGATATCAAAAGCGTAGCCTGGGACAATGTTCTGGAAGTCGCCGCCGTCGGTGGAGTAGGTGATTTTGTCAGGGCAAGGGGTACGGTTTCGGAATATCGCGGAAGTCTCCAGCTTACCCTGAGGGAGCTCTCCCCGGTGGAAAGGGGGGCGGTTCAGCGGGACGATTTTCTCCCGGTCGTCCAACGACAGTCGCCGGACCGAATGTTCGAACGTCTCCGAAGCACGGTGGACAAGCATATCCAGGATCCGGATCTCCGTAGACTTTTTACAGCCTTCTGGGCGGACGATGATTTTGTCGACCGTTTCAAACAGGCGCCCGGGGGCAAAAAAATGCACCATGCTTACCTGGGCGGACTATTGGAACATACCCTCTCCATGACGATTCTGGTTCACAATATCGCCGCCCATTACAGTGGCATTGACATGGAGTTACTTCTTGCCGGAGCGATTCTTCACGACATCGGAAAAATTCGGGAATTCGAATACGACTATGTCATCGATTACTCTGACGAGGGAAAGCTGTTGACGCATATCATCATCGGCTGCGGCATGCTCGATGAAAAGATCCGTCGGATCGACGGATTTCCTCCGGAAAAAGCCATGCTCCTCAAACACATGATCGTCAGCCATCATGGGAGCCGTGAGTTCGGCTCTCCCGAACCCCCCAAGACCCTCGAAGCGGTGCTGCTCAATCACATCGATGAGATAGACGCAAAAATGAACGGTCTCCGGGAATTCATCGCCAAGGAAAACCCCCAGGAGAAATGGACTGGTTATAACCCCATGTTGCGACGGCAACTTTTCCGGAGCGACAGGGAAGAGAGCTGAAGAAAAAACACCGCCGCCAAAGCGATGCCAGGACACGAAACCCCCGGGAGGCATCCTTCCCGGAAAATCTCTTGAAGGACACCATGTTCATAACATTTGAAGGCATAGAAGGGTCGGGTAAGACGACCCAGATCCAATCAGCGGCTGCGTACCTTTCGGGCCGAAATCTTCCGGTAGTCGTTACCCGGGAGCCGGGCGGTACCGCCATCGGTCTGAAAATCCGCGCGCTTCTTCTCGATCCGGAACACCATGATCTCGATCCCCGTGCGGAGCTTCTGCTCTATATGGCCGATCGGGCCCATCACCTGAGCACAGTGGTCCGGCCTGCTGTTGCCGATCGAAAAATCGTGCTGTGCGATCGCTACTTCGATGCCACGCTGGCCTATCAGGGGTATGCCCGCGGACTCGACATCGATTTTTTGAAGACCCTTCACAGCCTGGTGTTGGACGACTTCACCCCGGATCTGACCCTGCTTTTGGATCTTCCGCCCCAGATCGGTCTCCGACGGGCATGGCGCCAGATCAGCGCCGGCGAACGAGAAGCAGCGGAAACCCGGTTTGAAAAAGAGCTCGTACCGTTTCATGAACGGGTCCGTGCAGGGTATCTCGACATGGCTTTGCAATCCCCAAAGCGGTTTCGGATCGTTAACGCCGAACAGGATCCCGACATCGTCGGCAGGGATATCCGGGGTATATTGTCCCATTTTTTCGATACCCGCTATCCTCCTGACTGATAATCATCTCAAGGCTTGGGCACTCTGAAAAGTTGAGTTTGAATTTCAGCTGAAAGATGGTATGATTTAAAGTTCTGTCAATGCATTTTATCATGTTCCGGGCCACTTCATGGACTGACATTGTCTTTGCTTGGCATAACCGATGAAAAACGGACAACACCATGAGTTATTCTTTGTTAGACGCCATCGGCAATACGCCAATGGTCGAAATTCGCCGACTGAACCCCAACCCGAAGGTCCGGATTCTGGCCAAGCTGGAATACATGAACCCCGGGGGATCCATCAAGGACCGTCCGGCCCTTTACATGATCGAGGCGGGCGAAACATCGGGAGAACTCACCCCCGAAAAGACCGTTATCGAGGCCACCAGCGGAAACACAGGCATCGGCCTTGCCATGGTTTGTGCGGTCAAAGGGTACAAATTGCTCCTGGCCATGTCTGAATCGGCCAGCGAGGAACGCCGAAAAATCCTCAAAGCCAGGGGTGCCGAAATTCTGCTCACGCCCGGCCACCTGGGAACGGACGGCGCCATCGAAGCGGTCTACCGGCTTGTCCGGGAACACCCGGAGGCCTATTTCATGGCTGACCAATACAACACCGAAGCCAACTGGAAAGCCCACTATTACGGCACCGCCGTCGAAATCTGGGAACAGACCGAAAAGACCGTCACGACCCTGGTGGCCACCATGGGTACTACCGGAACCCTCATGGGTCTCTCCCGCCGGCTCAAGGAGTTCAATCCAAACATCCGGATCGTGGGTGTCGAGCCCTATCTGGGTCACAAGATCCAGGGACTCAAGAACATGAAAGAAGCCTATGAACCCGGTATTTTCGAGAAAGAGCGGCTTGACAAGAAGGTCAACATCGACGACGAGGAGGCCTTCGAGACGGCCAGGAAGTTGGCTCGGGAGGAGGGACTTTTCGTGGGCATGAGCAGCGGCGCCGCCATGGCCGTCGCCGCCAAGGAAGCCCAGACGATGTCATCGGGTACCATCGTGGTCATCTTTCCGGACAGCGGGGAGCGGTATTTGAGCACGCCGCTTTTTACGGTCGCGGACAAGGTCGTCATGAGGGTCTTCAACACCATGCACCGGCGTAAGGAACCTCTGGAGCCCATGTTGCCCGGAAAGGTCTCCGTCTACTCCTGCGGTCCCACCGTCCATGCCCGGCTGCATCCCGATGAATGGCGACGGTTCGTCTTCGCGGATTTACTGTGTCGATACCTCCGATATCGTGGATACGACGTCACCCACGTGATGAACATCACCGATCTTGACGACAAGACCATCAACGGTTCCGCCAAGTCGGGAATGGCGCTTTCAGCGTTTACCCAGCAATATATCGATGCCTTCCACAAAGATCTCGAGATACTGGGCATTGCTCCCGCCGACACATATCCCCGGGCCAGCGAACACGTCCGGGAGATGGTCACGCTTGCCGAGAAACTCTATCTCAAGGGGTTCGCCTATGAAAAACTGCGCTCCCTCTACTTCAACATCTCCAAATTCAAGGAATACGGCCGACTGTCGGGCATTGATCTCGACAAGATCCGCCTCGGGGCAACGGTTGACCTGGACGAATACGAAAAGGAGAATCCCAGAGATTTCACGCTCTTCAAGCGGTGCACGCTTTCGGAGCTCAAACGGGGCATTTACACGCCCACCGAGTGGGGTAATGTAAGGCCTTCATGGCACATTCAGTGCACGGCCATGTCCATGAAATATCTCGGGGAGAGTTTCGACATTCATACCAGCGGCCGGACCCTCATGTTTCCCCACCATGAGAACGAAATCGCCATCGCTCAGGCTCTGACCGGAAAGCCCCTGGCCAAATACTGGCTTCACTGTGATCGGGTCCTTATGGACGGGAAAAAAATGGACGAAAACCTGCTGCTCTTCAACCTTGAAGATCTAATGGAAGCAGGCTATACCGGACGGGATATCCGATACTGGCTTTTGTCGACCCACTACCGAAAGCCGGTTCGTTTTTCCACCGAACGCCTGGATGCGGCAAAACGCTCCCTGGGACGACTCAACGCCTGCCTGGGAAACCTTCGAAACGTGACCTCCGGCGCCCCTTATCCCGAATTGGATCAATTGATCTACGACATCAAACAGGGCTTCATCCAGGCCATGGACGAAGACATGAACATCTCGGCGGCCATCGCCTCTCTGTTCCGATCCGTCAAAATCGTCAACAAGTTGGTATTGCAAAAAATGATCGATCCCGAAGGCGCCGTAAGGCTGCTGGAGACCTTCCGAAGCATCAACACGGCCCTCAATATCTTCGACTTGGAAGACGGCGCCGATGACCCGGAGATCGAACGCCTCATCCGGGAAAGAGAGTTGGCCCGAAAGGAGCGGAACTGGCCGCTGGCCGACCGGCTGCGTGAAGATTTGCAGGTCCGAGGCGTGATGGTGCGGGACTCGAAGGTCTGACATTACGTCAGGGGCATGTCGGCACATGATGATCCCGTAAAAAGGGATTTTTTGGGAACCGTCAACACATGGAGGAAACATGGAGCCAATATATTTTCCGTTCACCTACGTATCGCCTTTTGCCGCGACGCTTCTGGGCGCTTGTTTTCCCCGGACGGTCGTTTACCAACCCCTTTCGGATGCGGTTCCCGCAAGCCTCAGAACCTGGGCCGATGAGGGGGGATTCGATATACGGGTTCCGGTGGATATCGACAACGTCCGCCTGCTGAAGCTGCTCGACGAATACCAGAAATGGGCCGATCTCCACGAGGGGAAAGACCTGAAATTTTTCAAAACACAGAGTGGTCGTATACCGTTCTTTGAGGATGTAAGTACTCATCGTCTCAGTACCGACATCAGGAAACGGGTTTCCGGCGAGTCTGATACCCCCTCGACCGATGCGCTCTTCGACGCCCGTTTCTTCCTGGCTGTGGCTCAGGAATTCGACCGGCGGCAAAATGAGCTTCAGGACGGTCTGGCAACCTACCGGGAAATGGAGCGAAAATTCCTGAAGGAGTTGCTGGGTGATCCGGAGGAATCCGACATTGGCCTGGGTGGGTCACCCGCCCTTCATGCCGAAGACCCCGGCGGCCACATGACGGAAAAGCGCCTTGAAACATTCGCCCGGCTGGTTCGAGAGGATAACGCCGAAGATCGACTTTTCGTTACCACGAGTCGGGCCGTTTACAACGCGGTGCGGGATACCATCAGCCCTGCCGGCGAAATTCTCGAAATTCGAGAGATGTCCATTCCCGACCCGAATCGCCTGGCAGCGTTTCAAACCGAAGTTTCGAACCACATCCGAAAATTTCTGGAAAATCCGGTGGAGGCTTCCGAAATCGTCACATTCCCGACACCGGAAAACGACAATGCGCCAAGGTTTTCCCTTACCCTCGTCGACACACGGTTGGAATGCGACGAATTCCTCGACGCGTGTATGGCTCTTTCGACAAATGGAACGCCGAAAAGCGCCGAATCACCGACTGCCGGCGGTGTCCTGATCGGACTTCTCGACGGTACCCCTTGAACCATTTTTTCCTTGACAATTCCTATAAATAGAGTAACATATGTTGCTTTTAAAGTTCTTTTTGTATTGCATTATATTTAAAGGAGGTTACGCAGATGTACGCTGTGGTTAGCTCGGGCGGAAAACAATACAAAGTCCGGGAAGGCGAGACCCTTCGGTTGGAAAAGCTGACTGGAGAGGTAGGCGCACCGGTTTCTTTCGATAAAGTGCTTCTGTTTTCGGATGGCGAAAACGTGACCATCGGCCGGCCGGTTCTCGAAGACGTCCAGGTGAAAGGACATATTGTGGAACAGGGCAGGGCTAAGAAGATCATCGTTTTCAAATACAAACGGCGGAAACGCTATCGGAGAAAACAGGGGCACCGTCAGTCTTTTACGGCGGTTAGAATTGACAGCATCGGCAGCCCCGGTCTGGTTCAAAAAGACGATATGGAAAGTGAGGTATAACGAAAAATGGCACACAAGAAGGCAGGCGGCAGTTCGAAGAACGGCCGCGACAGCAACGGACAGCGCCGTGGTGTCAAGCGCTTCGGCGGTCAGACGGTGAAAGCCGGAAACATACTGGTACGGCAGCTCGGCACCCGGATCCATCCCGGCGAGAACGTCGGCATGGGCAGGGATTATACCCTTTACGCTCTGGTGGACGGCATAGTTGCCTATGAACGGTTCGGCAAAACCCGTAAAAAAGCGAGCGTCTATCCTGCGTGAAATTCATTGACGAGGCAATGATTACCGTCCAATCCGGAAGTGGGGGGAGGGGCTGCGTCAGCTTCAGACGGGAACGTTTCATCCCGAAAGGCGGACCGGACGGTGGTGACGGAGGCAAGGGCGGCGATGTCATCATGGCCGCCACCTCGCAAAAACGGACACTTTACCATTTCAGCTTCAAAAAACACTTTGCAGCCCAGAACGGTTCGGCCGGTCAAGGAAGCCAAAAGACCGGTCGAAGCGGTGAAGACCTGATCATTCCGGTTCCTGTGGGAACCATCGTCAGTGACGCGGAAACCGGAAACATGCTGAAAGACTTCACGGAAGAGGGCGAAACCTTCATCGCGGCCAAGGGCGGCCGAGGCGGCCAGGGGAACACCCGCTTCAAGTCATCGACCCATCGCACCCCCCGCTTTGCCCAACCGGGCGAGCCCGGCGAGATCTTCACTCTCAAACTGGAGCTCAAACTCCTCGCGGATGTCGGTATCATCGGATTTCCCAATGCAGGCAAGTCCACCCTGATCAGCGTCATCTCGTCCGCCAGACCCAAGGTCGGCGATTATCCGTTCACGACCCTTTCACCCAACCTCGGAGTGGTCAAACACGTATGGGGAGAACCGTTCGTCGTGGCGGACATCCCCGGCCTTGTCGAAGGTGCCCACTCGGGGGCGGGGCTGGGGACCCGTTTTCTCCGCCATATCGAGAGAACCCGACTCCTGGTTCACCTGATCGACGCCGTCACCATCGACCCCGATCACCCAATGGCGGGCTATGAAGCCATCAATCACGAACTCGCCGGCTACAACCGGCATCTGGCTGAAAAGCCCCAGCTCGTCGTGCTGAACAAAATGGATCTTCCGGGCGCGGACATTGCAGCAGCCCTTTTTCAGGAAGCGGCGGGCAGACTCCCATTCATGACGATTTCCGCGGCAGCGACTCTGGGAATCGACGTGCTGATCAAAACCATTGCCGAACGTCTCCACCAACTCGACACCGAATCCCATCATGAAAGATAACCGAAGATCCTGTTTCAAAACGGCCCGCCGGATCGTCGTCAAGGTCGGCAGCAATCTACTGACCAAAGACAACGGCCTGAACGTTGATTTCGTCCACGCCATCAGCCGCCAGATCTGCATCATGATCGACAGGGGGCTTCAGGTGGTATTGGTCTCCTCCGGCTCCATGGCCGCAGGTCTCCGTAAGCTCGGTTTGGCAAAACGCCCGGAAGAAATCCCCAAACGCCAGGCCGTATCCGCCGTTGGGCAGGCCAGCCTGATCATGGAATACGAGAAAGCCTTCGAGGCCTGCGGCAAAAAGGTGGCCCAGGTCCTGCTGACCAGCGACGGCCTTTATCAACGGAAGCGATACCTGAACGCCCGAAACACCGTCCACACCCTTCTGTCGTGGCACATTGTACCCATTATCAACGAAAACGACACGGTATCCATCGAGGAGATCAAGTTCGGCGACAACGACACCCTCTCGGCCATGATCGCACTTCTGGTCAACGCCGATATTTTGATCAATCTCACCGACATCGACGGCCTCTATAACAAGGATCCCCGGACCAATATCGACGCGGAGCTGATACCGGTGGTTTCAACCATCAAGAAGGATATCGAGCGTTATGCCAGCGATATCCCGGGAGCGTTGGGTACCGGGGGTATGATGACCAAAATTCGGGCCGCCCGAAAGGTCAACACCGCCGGCATTCCCATGATCATCGCCCAGGGGACCAAGCCGGACATTCTGATCCGTCTTCTGGAAGGGGAACCCCACGGCACCTACTTCGCCCCCAAAAGCCACAAGATGACCAACCGGAAATGCTGGATCGGTTTCACGACCAAGCCCAGGGGCGTCATCCGCATCGACGACGGTGCCGCAAAGGCCATTACCCAGAACGGCAAAAGTCTGCTGCCCGCCGGTATCGTCGACGTCATCGGGGAGTTCGGGGCGGGATCGCCGGTTGAGTTCACCAACGGTGGGGGCGAGGTTCTGGGCACCGGCCTGGTCAACTACAGCGCCGAGGATATCCGCAAGATCATGGGGCTCAAAACCAGCGAAATCAAACGAAAACTCGGCGAGAAACCTTACGACGAAATCATCCACCGGGACAATTTGACCGTTGTCTGGGAATGCGATTGAATACAGCACGGGTCGGCTTCGACAGCATCGATCGTCATTCGACTGTCGGGCATCGGGGACGACAGGTAAAAGGGGAAGACATGAACATTGAATCCGTGATTCTGGAGATGGCTCGGGCGGCGAAAGCGGCCTCCATTTGGATGGCCCGTTGCCCTACGGCTCAAAAAAACAAGGTACTGCTCAACATCGCCGATCGGATCGAGGCGGAAGCCGCAAGCATTCAGGCTGAAAACCAGAAGGATCTGGACCGTGCCCGCGACCTGGGACTCTCGGATGCCATGATCGACCGCCTCACCGTAAAGGACGCCACCATTCAATCCATGGCCCAGGGGCTCCGGGAGGTTGCCGCCCTCGACGATCCCGTGGGGGCCGTCACCAAGACCTGGACCCGGCCCAACGGGCTCGAGGTATCCCGCATGAGAATCCCTCTGGGGGTCATCGGTATTATTTATGAATCCAGGCCTAACGTGACCATCGACGCCGCGGGGCTCTGTTTCAAATCCGGCAACGCCGTCATTCTGAGAGGGGGATCCGAAGCCCTCCATTCCAACCAGGCCCTCGCAGAAATCATCACACGGGCTCTCAAAGCGGCGGACATGCCCGAAAAGGCCGTTCAGATCGTTCCGGTCCGGGATCGCGAGGCGGTGAACATTTTACTGGCTCAAGAGGCGTTCGTCGATCTGATCATTCCCAGAGGCGGCGAGAGTCTCATTCGTTTTGTCGTCGAAAATTCTCGAATCCCCGTCCTGAAGCATTACAAGGGGGTCTGTCATGTCTTCGTCGACGAAAGCGCCGATCTCGACATGGCCGAGGAGATCAGCTTCAATGCCAAGGTTCAGCGCCCGGGCGTTTGCAACGCCATGGAAACCCTCCTGGTCCATCGGACCGTGGCAGACGAGTTCCTGCCGCGTATGGCCCGGCGCTTCGCTGCCGCCGGCGTCGCACTTCGCGGATGCCCCGAAACCTGCCGGATTCTGACCGGAACCTCTCCGGCCACGGAGGCGGACTGGTATGAAGAATACCTCGATCTGGTCCTCGCCGTGCGGGTCGTGGACGATATGGATGCGGCCGTCGCCCACATGACCCAATACGGCTCCAGCCACACCGAGGCCATCGTGACCTCCGACTACCGGCGGGCCCGGCGATTCGTCCGGGAAATGGATGCTTCGGTCGTTCTCGTCAATGCCTCGACGCGGTTTAACGACGGTGGGCAGTTGGGATTGGGCGCCGAAATCGGCATCAGCACCTCCAAGCTTCATGCCTTTGGCCCCATGGGCATCGACGAACTCACCACGACCAAGTTCGTAGTTTTCGGGGACGGACAGATCCGGTCCTGAAGTTTCCTTGATCCGACAACGATTCAGGAAACGACGATCTTTAATCCATTCAACTTTCGGTTTTCAGGGGTTCGTGACAAGTCGAAAGTTGATAAGCCAAAGGAACGCATGTTTTAAAATGACTGACAATACGGCCACGGCGCCGAATACCGATGCCCGTCTCGATCGCTATGTCCGGGCGGCTCTCGGCAAAAAAGCCCTGGGACTGGTGGTTCTCGATGTGGGCAAACTGACATCCATCGCGGATTATTTCATCATCTGCAGCGGTCGGTCGAACCGGCAGGTGTCCGCCATCGCCGAACACATTCAGACAACCCTCAAGGCAGAAGGCATCCGCCCCCTCAGCGTCGAAGGCGCAAAAAGCGGCCACTGGGTACTCCTTGATTACGGCCATGTGATTCTTCACGTCTTTTACGACGCCATCCGCAGCTTTTACGATCTCGAGGGGCTTTGGGCCGACGCACGCCGCATCAAAACCGCCGATATGATCGCCGCTGCCGCTGTGTCCAATACCGACGGCACATCCGAACTGAGAAGCAGTCGCGGATCCGCCGACGCATCACAAGAAACGGAGGTGCATGATGAAGCCTGACCCGATAGAATTCGATCCATCGAAAACCGGCGGCAGAAGCAACGGTCGTCTGTGCATGCTCATGATCCTTGACGGCTGGGGTATCGACAGTGAGGGCAAAGGCAACGCGGTCAGCCTGGCGCGAACCCCGACCCTTGATCGGCTCTCGACCGAGTACCCCACCACGCAACTCCGCTGCTCAGGTGAATCCGTCGGACTGCCCGCCGGCATCATGGGCAATTCCGAAGTCGGGCACCTCAACATCGGCGCCGGACGAATCGTCTATCAGGATCTTCTTCGCATCGACCGGGCCATCGAGGACGGCAGTTTTTTCACGAACACCGTCTTTAGCGACACCATGGCAAGCGTCAAGCAAAACGGATCCGCTCTCCATTTGATGGGACTGGTTTCCGACGGCGGGGTCCACAGCCAGATCAAGCACCTCCTGGCCCTTCTCGACATGGCCAGAAATGCGGGCGTACCAAGGACGTATGTTCATGCCATTACCGACGGGCGAGACACCTCTCCCACCGGCGGAGAGGACTACCTCCGGCGAGTGAAGGCGCACATGACCGCCCATGGATACGGCCAGATTGCTTCCGTCTGCGGACGTTATTATGCCATGGACCGGGATCGGCGGTGGGAGCGGATCGAATCGGCCTATCAACTCTACACGGAAGGCGCAGGCATCCCGGAAACCGATCCTGTTGAAGCCGTCCGGAACGCTTACCGCCGGGGCGAAACCGATGAATTCATCAAACCTGTCGTAATCGCCGACGAATCCCAGAAATCCATTGCCGTCATTGACGATGGGGATGCCGTCATTTTTTTCAATTTTCGTGCCGACCGCGCCCGGGAGATAACATCGGCTTTCACCGACCCGTCCTTCAGCGGTTTCGCCCGAAAACGGCAGCCCAATATCGCCGTCTACGCCACCATGACCGCCTATGACGAAACCTTTACCCTTCCCATTGCATTTCCGCCGATCCATTTGGACGATATTCTCGGAGAGGTGGTGAGCCGTCAGGGGATTCGTCAGCTTCGCATCGCAGAGACGGAAAAATACGCCCATGTCACCTATTTCTTCAACGGTGGCGAGGAGGCGCCCTTTCCCGGCGAAGACCGGGTACTGATTCCCTCCCCCCGGGAAGTGGCGACCTACGATGAAAAGCCCGAAATGAGCGCCCTTGAGGTGACCGAAGCGGTCCTGGACCGTCTTCGAACCCGGGCCTACGGCATGGTTGTTCTGAACTTCGCCAACATGGACATGGTCGGCCACACAGGCGTGATTCCGGCGGCGGTGAAAGCCTGTGAGACGGTGGACCGGTGCGTAGCGAAAATCGTCGACGAAGTCCTGGCTCAGGACGGTGCCGTCATCATCACGGCCGACCACGGCAATGCCGAAAAGATGATCGGCGACGACGGAAATCCCTACACCGCTCATACCGTCAACCCGGTTCGTCTCATCCTGGTGGACGAACGCCGGAAGACCATTCGGCTTCGGGAGGGCAAGCTTGGTGATATCGCTCCAACGATGCTGAATATTATGGGCATCGACAAGCCTGAAGCCATGACGGGGAAATCCCTGATGGACTGACGCCCGGCTTACCGAAAACGGTATTCTGCATTCCTTTAAACCTATCGATATGACGGCAGCATTATGGAGGAACACGCCATGGTCCCTCACCCTCAAACGGAAACCCTCGTGGATTTCATCACCGGCAGAACCGTACCCAACATCGGGGCCGAGGAAAATCGTCAGGCCGTTGAACGCTTTCTGGTCGAAGAGAAGGGGTTTTTCCCAACCGACATCACCGTGGACCTTCCCCTCGAGGTCGATATCGCAGGCGAAATCTATCGTTCCAAAATCGATATCGTGGTCCGCATTGCCGGAAGAATTTTGATGTGTATCAAATGCGCCCCGGGCTCACTAGGGTCGCGGGAACGGGAGATTGTTGCCGCAGCGAGACTTCTGACCCCATTCCCCTCACCCTATGCCGTGGTGTCAGACGGAAAGACCGCCCTGGTGATCGAGACCCTTTCCGGAAAAAGGATCGCCCAGGGGCTCGATGCCGTTCCCTCAAAGGATGATGCAACCCGACGCCTGTCGGACATGAGCCCGGAAGCCTTTCCCGAAGAAAAGCGATACCGGGAGGGCCTTATTTTCAGGTCCTATGACAGCATGAATGTCAACCGCATCATGAGCGGCGAAGCATGATCGCGGTGATGTGATCATATGAGCGCCCCTTGCCCGCAAAACCCGGTCGACACGCCATGGCCGACATCCTGCTGATCCAGCCCCCCATCCGGGATTTCTACCTCACTGAAAAACGGACCATTCCTTACGGTCTGGCCTGTATCGCCGCCGAACTGCTGAAAAACGGATTCACCGTCGACATTATGGACGCCCTGGCCGTCGGCAAATCCCGGGAGATCGCACTACCCTCCGAGATGGACTATCTGAGAAGATTCTACGGCAAAATCGACATCTCGCCCTTCGGTCTCTTCCATACCTTCAAACATTTTGGCTACAGCTATGCGCATATCGGAAAAACGGCCCGTGACTCCGGAGCATTTCTGGTGGGCATTTCCTCGCTGTTCACCGCGTACAGCGACGAGGCCCTGGAAACGGCTCGAACCGTCAAGGCCTTTCATCCCCGGTGCCGCATTGTCATGGGCGGTCACCATCCAACGGTCCTTCCCGAGACGGTCATGGCCGAAGATGCCGTCGACTTTGTCATCCGGGGAGAAGGCGAGACAGCCATGACCCTTTTGGCCTGCGCCCTGAGAAAGGGCAGAAATGTCTCGGCGGTTCCCGGCATTGTCTTTCGAAAGCCCGATCGTACCCTCGCCGTGAGCCCCCCTGCCGAGCTGGAAAACCTGGACGCCCATCCCCTCCCCGCTTTGGACCTGATCCGGCATGCCTACTATCGGCGAAACCATAAGGGCGCCGCGGTGGTCATGACGAGCCGAGGCTGTCCCATGAACTGCAGCTATTGTGCCGTAGGCGGAGGTGCCGTCCGCTATCGGGTACGATCCAAGGCGCAGGTGATCCGCGAGATGGAGACGGCCGTCACCCGTTATGGGGCAAGGTTCATCGACTTCGAAGATGAAAACCTTTCACTGGATCGCGACGGGTTTCTGGCGCTTCTCGACGACACGGCACGGCGGTTTCAGGGTCTCGATTTGGAGCTGAGAGCCATGAACGGGCTTTTTGCCCCATCCCTGGATGCGACGATGATCCGCGCCATGAAACTCGCGGGCTTCCGTACGCTGAACCTCTCCCTGGGGACGACCGCACCGGGGCAACTCCGGCGATTCAGGCGCCCGGATGTTAAAAAAGCGACGGAAGCGGCCGTTTCGGCAGCCCGGGAGGAGGGGTTGAACGTCGTCTGTTACATTATCGTGGGAGCTCCCGACCAATCAGCGCAGGATTCCCTCCGGGATCTTCTCTATCTGGCCGACCTCGACGTCCTCGCCGGAATTTCGGTTTACTATCCCGCGCCCGGGAGCGCCGACTACGCGAAACTCTCGAATGACGGCCTTCTTCCGAAACGATTTTCCCTCATGCGATCCACTGCGCTTCCGCTTTCCCTCAAGACCACCCGGCGGGAGTCGGTCACCTTGCTTCGCCTGGGACGAATTCTCGGCTTCATGCGTTTGCTCCTGAATTCAGGTGAGCGCCTGCCTCAGGCAAGGCCTCTCCGGGAATCCGGTCTCGATCCACACGGGTCTCGCAACCGCCTTGGGAGGGCTTTGCTTGCCGCTTTTTTCCATGACAGCCGCATCCGCGGCATGACCCCTGACGGCGAGATATTTGATCATAACGTATCGTCGGAGTTGGCGCTTTCTTTCAGGGACGGGTTGAAAAATATTTTTGATATTTAATCATTTTAGTATTAATACAGAATTTTACAATAGCACACCATTAACGGTGTCTGAAAAATGGTGATGAAGGCTTGACTCGATCCCACAATTGGTATAAGGCACTTTCGGCGGCCAAAACCGGATGACGGATTGGCAGCCAAAGTGAAATATCCAATAAGTTCCGATGAATATAAAAAATTCGGATCGTTAATCAACCCTAAAAGGAGATACAAGAATGGGCTACCCTGTCGTTGACGAAGAAAAATGTGTTGGCTGTGAAGAATGTGTGGATAATTGTCCTCAGGACGTGTTCGAGATGGAGAACAACAAATCCAAAGTGGTCAACCCGGATGAATGCGTCATGTGCGAAAGCTGTGTCGAGGTCTGTGAAGCGGACGCCATTGAGTTGGTCGAAGACTAACAGCGCCGTCCCCAGGTAACCGGTGGGCCTCCCCGACAAACAATTCAGCATCGGGGAGGCCTGAACGAACGCCGGCATATTGTTATTTTTTCCAAATGGTAGACGGTTATTGCACAATCATTCCCTGCCTCAGCCTACCGCCCAACGTCCATATAGGTATCATAGATCTGGTGACCCTGTTTATCCTTCGGGGAAAATATCCGTGTCAGATACCGTCGTTATCCAAAATATCGATTCAGTGCTCATGCACTGCCTTCCGGATCTCCATGGCGTCTTTTTGTCGAGGCCATGGAAATCCGATTTGAAAGGACAAAAAAATGGCTTTTACCCCCACCGTAGATGAAACGAAATGTGTCGGATGTGAAGAATGCGTAGACGTCTGTCCCGTGGAGGTCTTCGAAATGCAGGACGGCAAATCCGTCCCTGTAAATGCCGAGGAGTGTATCGGTTGCGAAAGTTGCGTCGAGGTTTGCGAAGTGGATGCGATCACCGTCGAGGAGAACTGAGCCTGAAATCTCCAAAGCCCCGCCGTAACCGATGACGGGGGTCGCAAGGCGCTTATGATGATAAAAACGCCGCCCGTTTCCGGAAGAACCGGCGGCGTTTCATGCTTTCAGGTCAGAATCTTGTCTATGATCTCACCTTGACCGTTGAGGAGAAACACCACAAAACCGTTGGCGGCCGCCTCCCGGATCAGGTCGTCGTAGTGAACTGCCTGGGCTTCGTATTTTCGGCCTTTCTCCAGTTTCATCCGACTATAGCACTTGAGCGCCTCCTCCTTCTCGATAAACGCCGGAATGAATGATATATCGTCTTCCTGATAGTGTTGACCGACATACCGCTCATCATTGCCGGGATCTTGAACAAACACCCACACCCATCCGCTTTCGTTGATCAGTTCGTGCATCTTTCATGTCCTCTTTCCTGAATAACTATTTTTCGACAATCTTCGCCGCCTGAAAATCGCGGACTTTATTGCGATAGAGCTCCGCAGACGCCTTCAAGACATCGAGAATCGTCTCGGGGAGCGTTTTCTTGAGGGTGGCCGGCACGCCCGCCACCAGGTGAAAAGGTCCCACCGTCTTTCCCTCCATGACCAACGCGTTGGACGCGATGATGGAACCTCGTTTGATGTGGGCACCGCTCAAAACGGTCGAATGGATGCCGATGAGACAAAGATCCTCGACGATGCAGCCATGCACCACGGTGTTATGACCCACGGTCACGTTATCGCCGATGATCGTGGGCTTCCCTTCGTCGATATGGACGGTACAATTGTCCTGGATGTTCGTGCTTCGGCCGATCCGGATGATGTCCGAATCCCCCCGGATGACCGTATTGAACCAAATGCTCGATCCGTCTCCGATCTCGACGTCGCCGATCACCACCGCGTTCGGCGCGATGAACACATTCTTTCCGATTCTGGGGCGTTTTCCCTTGAATTCAATAATCATGTCGTCTCCTGTCGATCCGATTCCCGGATGTCCCGTCGGTGTTTGCAGACCGAGATGCATGCTCTCCAAAACGAACGGGGATGTCAACGTTTAACTGGCGCATCCGATCAGGACTTTTCTCGTTTCGCCGAGCCGTCCAACTCATCGAAAATATCAACCGTCCAACACCGATCCGACACAACCGAAAAAAAATCGCTCCTTCAGTCGGGCATGGAGTTGAGAAGCCCTCTCCAGGCCGGTACAATGAGAAACCCCCACTTTGTCGATACGGTATCGGTCGATGGCCCTGACGGTTTCCTCAAACTGTGCATCGCCTGCGAACGCTAAATGGGTGCCGCCGATGACGGCATAGATCCGGTCCCGGCCGGTTTCGGCCATGACATGTTCGATGATATTGACCATACCGGCATGGGCGCATCCCAATACCAGAATGAGGCCCGCGTCCGAATCGACAATCATCGACAGATCGTCCGGAATCGGGTCGGGATCCAACGTCCGCCCGTCGGCCGTACGAGCGAACATGTGGGGATCCCCTTTCTCGAAAGATGTCTTCCGAGGAATTTCTCCCGTCAGATAAACACCCGGCCCCACCTCGGTCATATCGGTAGCGAGACGAAAATCAGCACCCAGGGATTCCAGCCAGCTTCGTCGGTAAGGAATGCCGATGTCCCGCCGCTTGCCGCCTACGCTGTAAAATCGCTCAACAAAGATGCCCGGATGTCCGTGGACCGGAACATCGCCCCGCATCTTCAGGACCGCCGGCAGCCCGCCGGTGTGGTCATAGTGGCCATGGCTGATCATGACTGCCGCGATCTTTCTCAGGTCCTTGCCAAGGGCCAGAGCATTCGATAGAATTCCAAAGCCCTGACCGGTATCAAACAAGTACTCGCCGCTATCCGTCTCCACATGGCAGGAAAAACCGTGCTCACCGATGACGCCAAGCGGTACGCCGATCGAATTTTCGCACAGAATGGTCAACCGTGCTTTCATGGATCCTCCTCTCGGAATATTGATGGAATATTTTTCCTTACCGTTGCCGGCGACCGCAAGGGCTGATTGGAAATATGTCTTTATTTATAATGGATAATTCCGCGATGTCAAATTCATTATGGGATCGCCTTCAGCCGATCGCATCAGAGCAAATCGAATTTTTTAAAAAACCGCATTGCATTCGAGCTGGTTTTACCTGTATGGAATAAAAGGGCCTTTAAGGATCCATCGCACCAACAGAAGGCCAATGGTTGGGTTTAAAAAACCTTTCGACCCCTTCGTTCAGATCCCCGACAAATTGTGGCCCCGTTAGGTCTTGTCAACAGCTTCTCATCCAAGGAACATATCCATGCGCATCGAATATGAAGTGAAGCTCGGATTCAAGGATGTCATGATCCGCCCCAAACGCTCCACCCTCAAAAGTCGCGCTCAGGTGGATCTCAACCGAACCTACGTGTTTCGTCACACCCAGAAGACCTGGACCGGTATCCCGGTCATCGCCGCCAACATGGACACCGTGGGCACCTTTGCCATGACCGACGAATTGGCCCGGTACGGCCTGCTCACGGCCGTCCACAAACACTATTCCCCGGACGACTGGCAGCGTTTCCTCGAAACCAGGGCACCTTCCATCTATGATCACATCATGGTGAGTGCCGGCGCCTCGGATGAAGACTTCATCAAACTCAAGGATATTATTCGGCGCAGCCCCAAACTTTCGTTCATCTGTATCGACGTGGCCAATGGCTACACCGAGTTTTTCGTGGATTATGTCAAGAAAATCAGGGAGACGTTTCCTGAAAAGCTCATCGCCGCCGGAAACGTCGTCACGGGGGAGATGGTGGAGGAGCTGATCCTGGCCGGGGCCGACATGATCAAGGTGGGTATCGGGCCGGGATCGGTCTGCACCACCCGGGTAAAGACGGGCGTCGGATACCCCCAACTCTCGGCCATCATCGAATGCGCCGATGCGGCGCACGGCCTCAAGGGCCTCATCATCGCAGACGGCGGCTGCACCTGCCCCGGCGACGTGGCCAAGGCATTCGGGGCCGGAGCCGACTTCGTCATGCTGGGGGGAATGTTCGCCGGACACGACGAATGCGGTGGGGAGATTCTCGAACTTGGCGGCGAGCGATGCGTCGAGTTCTACGGAATGAGTTCAAGCACGGCCATGGAAAAATACAACGGTGGTGTTGCCGAATACCGGGCTTCCGAGGGAAAAACCGTTATCGTACCTTACCGGGGAAGCGTTGAGGGTACGGTCCAGGACATCCTTGGGGGTATCCGTTCGACCTGCACCTACGTCGGGGCAGCCAAGCTCAAGGAACTGGCCAAGCGGACCACCTTCATCCGGACGACGGAGCAGGAAAACAAGACCTTCAAATAGCCCCCTCGGCATCACTGCCGGTCTCTCGTTTCCGTATGAAGGCGAAGCGTTTCGCAGTTTCCATAACGGTTTTCAAGGGGAGATTCGTTTCACAGGCAATCCGACGGCAATCGTCATACTCGGGCTTGACATTGATGATCTCGTCTTCCCGAAAGGCGAACTTGCAGCGGACCGTCCCCAACGGCGTGTCGCAGGAGACGACGACTCTGCGTGCCGTAATTCGGTCCTCGGTCCGCCATCGAACGCCGATACTGGTGGTCTCGCGCATCAGTACGTCTGCGAAAATCCGCACGTGCTCCGGCCGGCAAACGACGGTCGCAAGCGTGCCCGGACGGTGCTTTTTCATCTGGACAGGCGACAAAAACACGTCCAGAGCCCCCATATCGAACAGCCGTTGAACCACATGACCCCAGATCTGGGGATCCATGTCGTCCACGACGGTCTCCATCACCGCCACCTGCTCGGTCCGATAGCCGGCAGCGTCGTCCTCGGTGTCGCCGATTTGAACACGCAGCAGATTGGGAATTTCGAGGTCGGCCGTGCCGGCACCGTAGCCCACGGATGCCGTCCGCATGGCCGGCATGGGTCCGAACCCCGAGGCGAGGGTGGTGAGAATGGCGGCCCCCGTGGGTGTGAGGAGTTCGCTCCGAATCCCCTGATCATAAACAGGAACCCCCCTGAGCAACTCGGCGGTGGCCGGGGCCGGCACCGGCAGGATGCCGTGGGCGCTCGCCACAGTACCGCCCCCGACATGAAGCGCCGAACAATAGACCGCCTCGACACCGAGTAGGTCCAGTCCGGCGACACCGCCTACGACGTCGACCACCGCGTCCACGGCACCCACCTCGTGAAAATGAACCTCGTCCCTGGCTATTCGATGTACTGTCGCTTCAGCATCGGCCAGACGTTCAAACACCGCAAGACTCCTCGCCTTGACGGCAGGCTTCAGGCTGCTTTTCTCGATCATTGCCCGAATCCCGGGCAGCCGCCGGTGCTGATGACGGTGGACGGCTTCGTCCACCGCGACATTGACGAACGTCCCACCAATCCCGCGTCGAATGGCGGAAAAGACCCTGAGATCGTATCCCTTGAGGCCCAATTTTTCCAACTCGCCGGTAAGGCGCCCGACGTCAAGACCCGCGTCCAGGAGGGCACCCAGGATCATATTCCCGGCGGCACCCGCAAAACAGTCAAAATAAGCGATCTTCATCCGTTGCGTCCCGATCAGTCCATCAATTGCCGGTCTTTTCCCCCGGCCGGCGCTTCCTATATCTACCCTGCCCCCTGCGGCCTGTCAACCAACAGGTGTTTCACCATACCACCCGGCAAAAAAAGATTTGAGGTTTTTCTTGAAAAGAAAGCGGAAGAAGCTTATTTTTACCGCTATAACTCAGACCGAACCTGGCTCGACCACAATCGACTACCAAAAAACATGCGGAATTTTTAGTTGGGCTCGCACGTGTTCGGCGTTTCATCTCACCACACCCCACGTTATCTCAGACGGTCTGTCCAACATGAGAGGCTACGCAAATGACGGAACAGATGACGCTTCTGCCGCTTCACCGGCTGGGTCCCCGGGAAACGTCCCCCCGTGTCGTCAACTTCAGCATCCTGATGCCCTGGATTTCAGCCGATTCCGGCTATCGCATGTGGGTCAAGATCATCCATGAACACGACCAGTTCCTCCAGGAAATCGCCCCTGAGAGGTTTGAGATGACCCATGGCGAAGACCCGGACTACGGCGATATCTGGCGGGCCGAGGTCGATATCGGTGCCCGCCCCAAAGCTCACGCAGCCTCCCGGTGGGGAGAGCCCGGTAAATACGTCTATCGGTACCTGCTTGAACATCCCGATATCTCAGGCGACGTGGACTGGATCATTGATCCTTTCGCCCGGGAATTCGGGGTCGGGAAACTGTCGGCTATAACGATCGGGTATGTCCCTTATCAGTGGAGCGAAGCCGAGACGCATTGGACGGTCCCCATCCTGTCCGATCTGGTGCTCTACGAGTTGATGATCAGCGAATTCGGCGGAGACATCGACCGCACCATCGATCGTCTCGATTATCTGGCGGACCTTGGCATCAACGGCATCGAGATCATGCCCGTATCCAACACGGCCAACACCGTGGACTGGGGATTTCTGCCCATCGGCTATTTTGGCGTGGACGAGCGATTCGGCAACCGCAAAAACTTTCAGCGGCTTATCGATGCCGCTCATCAGCGGGGCATCGCCGTCATCCTGGACGCCGTCTACGGCCATACCAGCGAAAGCTTTCCTTACAGCTACCTCTATCGCCGATTGGGTTTCAATGAAAACCCCTTCATGGGATCCTTCGCCAAGAACTATTTTGGCGAAAGCACGGACTTTCGGCATGCCTTTACACGGAATTTCTTTTTTACCGTCAACCATCACTGGCTCGACTGCTATCATATCGACGGTTTCCGATACGATTGCGTTCCCAATTACTGGGACGGCCCCATGGGACAAGGTTATGCCGCTCTCGTCTATCACACCTTCCAGCACCTGAAGGCGAAAACGGCCGAAGGGGGACACTGGCGACGCTTTGCCGGCGACGAGGGGATCCGGCTCATCCAGTGTGCCGAACAGCTTGAAGCGCCCAGGGAGATTCTCGAGACATCCTACTCCACCTGCACCTGGCAGAACGAGACCCTGGAAGCGGCAAGGCGGGCGACGCTTGGGAACCCTTCCGACCTCGAAAGCCTCGGGCTTCGGTTCGGCCTTTTCCAGTATCCGACCGAGGTAACGTCCGGCGGAGATTCCCTCGCCAAATCAGCCCTTCAGTATATCGAAAATCATGATCACTCGCGGTTCGTCTGCAACTTCGGCATCCTTAACCGTGATCGCAGCGATCTCCTGAGCGAGGGAGATCGAGGTCTCTGGTTCAAAACCCAACCCTATCTCATCGGCCTGATGACCGCCAAGGGCATCCCCATGATCTGGCAGGGACAGGAGTTTGCGGAGAACTACGCCGTTCCCGAACATGGATGGGGACGCATCCTCATGTTCCGGCCGGTGCGGTGGGACTATTTCTACGATCCCATCGGAAAACGCGTCATTTCGCTGGTGCGCAAGCTGATCAGAATCCGGCGAAACCGGATACAGATGCGCTGCGGGGAACATTACTTCTACAACCATTTCAATCGATACCAGAGCAAGGGGGTGATGCTCTTCGCCCGGTGCTGGGAGGCACAATTCAGCCTTGTAGCGCTCAACTTCGGTGACCAGGAGCAGCGGGTTTCCTTCAGTTTTCCGTTTGCAGGCGACTACATCGAGGAACTGCACGGCGAGGACAACCTGGCCAATATCGCCCAAAAACAGGTGGTGTGGCTGACCGTCCCAAGCAATTACGGCCGCATCTGGACGATCGTTACGGCAGAATAAAGGGAAAATACCTGGCGGAGCTGGATCTGCTTCCCCTCATCAAAGAAATGGCTCAAGACCGCTTCGGGCACATCCCGGACAATGCCTGAAATACAATATCGTCTCCCCACGGGGCTCTATCCCCGAGGGCTTCCGGAGAGCCGGGAAATCGGTACAAAAGCCGGCATCGAGGATGGCTCTCCGGCCGTGAAAACCGTCATGCCGCGGCACCGATGAGGGGATCGGCGGGACCTGCTTGACAAGATTACGGATCTGTTCTACGAGACAGGTAATGTATATACAAGTCCCGCACGCCGTCCCCACTATCCTGGGCCGTAACATGGCCGTTCGGCAGAGGCCCGCAGCCACCCCGGGGATTTCAGACAGGAGGGAGAATCGCCATGTTGACCCATCGTCAGATATCCGAAGCCATGAGAATCCGGATCGAAAGCGCGTTGCCCCCGATGCCGCCCTTTGCGCCGGATATCCGGCGGGCCCCCGACAGAGGATTCCGCCTTTCTCGCGCTCAGACGGAAATCGCTCTTAAAAACGCCCTCCGCTATATTCCCGGGACCCATCACGCCGTCCTGGCCCCCGAGTTCCTGAACGAACTGAGAACGCGGGGCCGGATCTACGGGTATCGTTTTCGGCCCCGGGAGCCCATCACCGCCCGACCGGTGAACACCTACCGAGGCAACTGCCTGGCGGGCAAGGCTTTCCAACTCATGATCGACAACAACCTCGATAGTGACGTGGCCCTCTACCCCTACGAATTGGTCACCTACGGTGAAACCGGCAGCGTTTGCCAGAACTGGATGCAATACCGGCTCATCAAACGCTATCTTGAGGAACTGACCGAAGCCCAGACCCTGGTAGTACAGTCAGGGCATCCGCTGGGACTATTCAAGTCCGGACCGGAGGCGCCCCGGGTCATCATTACCAACGGCCTTATGGTCGGGCTCTATGACAACCCCGACGACTGGGAGATCGCGGCCCAGATGGGGGTCTCCTCCTACGGCCAGATGACTGCCGGAGGATGGATGTACATCGGCCCCCAGGGCATTGTCCACGGCACCTACAACACCCTCCTCAACGCCGGACGCAAAATGTGCGGAGTGGCAGCCGACCAAAATCTCAGGGGACTCCTGTTCGTCTCCTCGGGATTGGGGGGCATGAGCGGCGCCCAGCCCAAGGCCGCCGCCATCGCCGGTGCCGTTTCGGTCATCGCCGAAGTGGACGCGTCACGAATCCGCACTCGGATGGATCAGGGGTGGGTCGACGAGATGTCGCCCGACCCCGACGAGATATTCATCAAGGCCGCCGCCGCCGCCCGCTCCGGAACACCCCTTTCCCTGGCCTACCATGGAAACGTTGTCGATTTGCTGGAGTACATCGTCGCCAAAAACATTCATGTGGATCTCCTTTCGGATCAGACCTCCTGCCACGTGGCTTATGACGGCGGTTACTGTCCCCAGGGCGTGAGCTTCGAGGAGCGGACGCGACTGTTGACCGCCGACAGACGCCTTTTTCGACAGATGGTCGATCGAAGCCTCCGGCGCCATTTCGAACTCATCCGGATCCTTTCGGCACGCGGGGCCTATTTTTTCGACTACGGCAACGCTTTTCTCAAAGCGGTTTTCGACGCCGGTGTTCCCGAGATCGCCAAGAACGGTCGGGACGCCAGGGAAGGATTCATTTTTCCTTCCTATTTTGAAGATATTATGGGTCCTATCTTCGATTACGGTTACGGCCCTTTTCGTTGGGTCTGCCTTTCAGGAGATCCCGAAGATCTCGCGCGGACCGATCAGGCCGCCATGGCCTGCATCGACCCCGAACGACGTCCCGAAGACCGGGACAACCGGGCCTGGATTCGCGACGCCGAAAAACACCGGTTGGTGGTGGGAAGCCAGGCCCGCATTCTATATCAGGACGCCGCCGGTCGAACCGCCATCGCCCTCAGGTTCAACGCCATGGTCCGCTCGGGTGAGATCGGTCCCATCATGGTGGGCCGGGACCACCACGATCCGGGGGGAACAGACTCCCCCTTCCGGGAGACGGCCAATATCCGGGACGGCAGCAACGTCACCGCCGACATGGCGACACATTGCTTCGCGGGAAACGCTGCCCGGGGCATGTCTCTGGTGGCGCTGCACAACGGTGGCGGTACCGGCATCGGCAAAGCCGTCAACGGCGGGTTCGGACTCGTCCTCGACGGCGGCGAGCGGGTGGACGCCGTGATTCGATCGGCCATGTCCTGGGACGTCATGGGCGGCGTGGCGCGACGCAATTGGGCACGAAACCCCAATGCCATGGCCGTGGCCATGGCGTACAACCAGGAGAATGTCAACGGCGATCAGATTACCCTTCCGTACCTGACCGATGATGCATTGGTGACGGAAACGGTGGACGCCCTGTTTCCCAAATCCCGGTAGATCGGGTTCCCGCCAAAGGCCTGCTGCGGAGAAATGATAAAGGAGAAGCGTCATGGCAATCCAGTTGATCGAATGTACCCCCTGTTTCAGCGAAGGACGACGGCACGATGTGATCGACGCTATCCTGAACCCATTCCGGACCACCCCGGGGTGTCACCTCCTGGACCATCGGTCCGACGGCGAAGAGAACCACTTGACGATTTCCCTGGCGGGCAGACCCGGACCCGTGCAGGAAGCCCTCATGGCCGCGGCCAGAATCGCCCTGGAAACCATCGACATGAACGCCTACACGGGTCTGCACCTGGGTATCGGCGCTGTAGACATGATCCCCTTCGCGCCGGTAACGAACATCTCCATGGAAGCTTGCACAACCTTGGCCCGGGACTTTGGCCGGCGCCTTTTCCATGAGACGGAGATCCCCGTCTATTTTTTCGGCGAAGCGGCCATACGTCATGAACGACGATGTCCGGCGGATCTCCGGAGAGGCGGGTATGATCTCCTGAAAATCGAGGCCTCCGCGCCCAAGCGCCGGCCGGATATAGGTGAACCCAGGCTTCATCCCACCGCCGGAGCGACGGCCGTCGGCGTCGGCAAGCGTCCCCTATATTTTCATGTCAATCTTCGCACGGCCGATATCGCCGTGGCCGTCAAGATCGCCGAAGCCGTAACGGTCCATGCCGGGGGGCCCTGTCATGTCAAGGCAAACGCCCGGGCCATCGAAGACCGTGACATGACCCAGATTCGATTCACCATACTGGACCCGGCTGTCGTGCCGCTCTACCGGATTCTCGAGATGGTGCGCATGGAAGCCCGCGGCTGGGGGGTCGAGGTGGCCTTGACCGACATCCCGGGCATGGTCTCGGCGGGGGCCTTCATCCAAAGCGCGGCCTATTACCTGCAGGCGGCGGGTTTTCACCTCGATCAGGTGACCGAACTGCGGCTATTGGCTGCCATGGGCGACGACACATGACCGCACAGCTCTTTAAGAACGCCCGCATCTTCTCGCCTGTTGACGCAGGCATCCCCGCCGCCGGAAAAGATCAGGGGAAAATCCGTATCCATGACCGGGGCGCCCTCCTCGTGGGCAACGGCCTCATCACTGATGTCGGGGACATGGACATCGTGCGGGGTCGGACCGTCATGGGGATGATCGACGAAGTCGTCGACTGTCGGGGGCGCACCATGATCCCCGGCTTCGTCGATCCCCACACCCACATGTGTTTTACCGAACTGCGGGAAGCGGAATTCGAGCTGCGCATGGCCGGAACCCCCTACATGGAAATCCTGGCCATGGGGGGGGGCATTCTATCGTCGGTGAAGACGGTCCGGAATGCCTCGGAAGAAGCGCTTTTCGAGGCAAGCCGCCGCCGGGTCCAGACGGCCCTCCGTCTCGGCACCACCACCATCGAGATCAAGAGCGGGTACGGGCTAGACACCGCAACCGAACTCAAAATGCTCCGGGTTATCGACCGTCTCGGCCGCGAAACGCCCCTGGACGTCGTCCCCACTTTCCTGGGCGCACATGCCGTTCCGGTGGAGTACAGGGACCGCGCCGACGCCTTCGTGGATCTCGTGGTGGGTGAGATGATCCCCGAGATCCGGGAGCAGGGAATCGCGCGATTCTGCGACGTCTTCTGCGAAAAGGGCGTCTTTTCCATTGACCAGGCACGACGAATCCTCGAAGCCGCACGGACGGCGGGCCTAGGCGTCAGGATTCATGCCGACGAGGTCCACGATCTGGGGGGAGCGGCATTGGCTGCGGCTCTCGGGGCCGCCTCCGCCGATCATCTCCTGGCGGCCTCCGATGACAACCTCCAGCGCATGGTCGAGGCCGGAGTGACGGCCGTCCTCCTGCCGGCAACGGCCTACAGCCTCAGAAAACCCTACGCCCGGGCGAGACACATGATCGACGCCGGTCTGGCCGTGGCCCTGGCCACCGACTGCAACCCCGGGTCAAGCTATACCGAGTCAATGCCTTTCGTTATAGGCCTAGCAGTGGTCAACATGTTCATGACCCCCTTCGAGGCGTTGACGGCAGGTACGCTCAACGCCGCCTACGCCATAGGCATGGCCCGTTCCGTGGGCAGTCTTGATCCGGGCAAAGAGGCGGATTTTCTGCTCCTGGATGGAGATTCTCCAACGATCCTGGCCTACCATGCCGGCGTCTCGCCGATAACCGCCGTCTACAAGCGCGGGAAGCGTGTTTTCTGATGTCGATGGTTCTGATCTGAGAAAGGATGCTGTCGATGCCGAAAATCTATCTGGACAAAGATGAAATCACCATCGACGACCTGGTGGCCGTAGCCCGGGATCGGGCGCCGGTTTCGATATCCCCGGTCGGCGAAGGCCGGGTCGAAAAGACGAGTCGGCTTATCGCCCGATGGGTAAAGGAGAAGAAGGTCATCTATGGAATCACGACGGGCTTTGGAGCCCTATGCGACGTCTCCATCTCCGAAACCGAAACCCGGAAGCTCCAGGAAAATGTCCTCATGAGTCACGCCGCGGGCGTCGGCGATCCCCTGCCCGAGGAGGTGGTTCGGGCCATTATGGCCCTTCGGGTCCACGACCTCTCGCTGGGCTATTCCGGTTGCCGGATGGAAACCCTCCGCTACCTCATCACGTTCCTCAACGCTGGGCTTACTCCGGTCATTCCCGAAAAAGGGTCGGTAGGCGCATCCGGCGACCTGGCGCCAACGGCCCACCTCGGCCTGGTGCTCATCGGCCGGGGCGAAGCCGTTTTCAAGGGGTGTCGGATGCCCGGGGCGGCAGCACTTTCAGCCATCAATCTTCCACCCCTCAAGCTGGCGGCCGGCGAAGGGCTCGCTCTCATCAACGGTACCCAGGTCATGACCGGCATGGGCGCCCTGGTGGTCCACGACGCCGTCCGCATTTCCAAGATGGCCGACATCGCCTGCGCCATGACCCTGGAGGTGCTCATGGGGAGCAGTTCCGAGTTCGATCCCCGCATCCATCAGGTGCGCCCCCACCCGGGCCAGATCCTCACGGCCGACAACATGCTCCGGCTCACGGCAGACAGCGAGATCATGGCCTCTCACAAAGGGTGTGCGCGGCTCCAGGACGCCTATACCCTGAGATGCTCGCCCCAGATTCACGGGGCGAGCAAGGACGCGCTGGCCCATGCCAGGCGCGTCATCGACATCGAAATCAATGCCACCACCACCAACCCCCTGATCTTCGCCGACACCGAAGAGATTCGTCTTGGCGGCAATTTCCACGGCCAGCCGGTGGCCATGGCGGCGGACTATCTGTCCATGGGTCTCGCGGAACTGGGAAGCGTCTCCGAACGACGCATCGAACGACTGGTCAACCCTCAGCTCAGTGACCTCCCCGCTTTTTTGACCGAGCACGGCGGTCTCAACTCCGGCTACATGATCGGCCAGTATGTGGCCGCGGCGCTGGTTTCCGAAAACAAGGTACTGGCCCACCCGGCCTGCATCGATTCGATCCCCACCTCGGCCAACAAGGAGGATCACGTCAGCATGGGATCGATTGCCATGCGGCAGACCCGGGAAATCCTCGACAACGTCGAACACGTCGTGGCCATCGAGCTGCTCTGCGCAGCCCAGGCATACGATCTGCTCCAGAAGAAACAGCCAATGACCGGCGGCAGAGGCACCCACGCCGCCTACCGGGTCATCCGACGCTACGTGCCCTACATGGCCGAGGACCGGGACCTCTACATCGACATCCAAACCATGCGTGATGTCCTGCGGCGGGGCGAGGTCGTCCGGGCCGTGGAGGCGGCCGTGGGCGAAATCCGTTCGTATGCCCGGAGGGTGCCGCCGTCGCAGTGAGGATGCGTATTGACAGGGTTCACACATAGGGTTGCCTCTACCCCGAAGGTAATGGTTGAAATCGAAAGGAAATGAGATGAATTCGAAGACAAAGATCGGAATAATTATTTGCGATCGTTATCGCCGCTGTGCCGGTGGTAAATGTTTCCGGGCGATGAAAAGTAAGGAGGGTGCTTTCAGCAGATACACGGACACGGAACTCGAGTTGGTTGGTTTTACATCATGCGACGGCTGTCCTGGTGGAAACATTGAATATGCGGGTGAGGAAATGGTGAGGAACGGCGCAGAAGTTATTCATTTAGCTACCGGCCTTGTTGTGGGTTATCCGCCCTGTCCCCACATCAATACATTCAAAACCTTTCTCGAAAAACGCTATCAGTTAACTGTCGTTGTAGGCACCCACCCGATACCGAAAAAATATCTTGATATGCATACGGATCTTGGGACCTGGGAAAACCCTGATTGGAAGCCCCTTGTTGCGCCGACGATGAGTGATGAAGCGACTCGAGCAAGTTACAACTGATCATGCGCATTTCAAACCGTATTGGCCGTCTTGAGGAATTGCCGGGTTTTTGTTCGGCAGCCAAATTTACGAATTCATCGCCCGCCTGTTGACCAACCTGGCGGCGAACTGCGGCCCGTTCGCTCTGGTGGAGAATCAACGTCTGGACAATGGTCTCTATGGTATGTTTGGCCTGCAGCACGGCATTTCCATATGCAACGGGCGCTTTGAGCGCACGGTTTGAAGCGGTAGCACTGAATCAGAGACGCCCGACGTTGGATAACGAGATCTATTAAAAAGGAATGCGTTTTGACCAACGCTACATACAACAGTGATTCAATAGTAATCAATGAGGTGCAGCTAATCCTGGCAGAAAAGCGCACATCTTTAGCCGTGATGCGGACAGGGATAGCTATGTTAGCGTTGCCTTTGTCGGTATTGAGCGTGCTGATAGCTACCTCAAAATATTATAACGTTCTACACGTATTACATTTTCTTGTTCCATTGGGGGCGCTCAATCTTATTTTAATCGTTTTTGGCAGCTATATGATTGTTCGCGCGGTAATTCGAATTCATAAATACGACCGCCTTATTCATCAGATCAAATTAAAGCATAGTGTAATCGGAGAGTTCATTGAGTGATCACATCACAACATCCGACCATGAAAATCGGCCGACACAAAAAGCCGCGCGGCTGATTTGAAACGTTGGGCAGGAATTCGTACTCGATCCGGAACATTAACGGGTGAAGAGAGAATCACTTTTACAATAGTTACCAAAAGTACCTGGGCAAGATCACAAAAAGCCTCCCAGGGACGGTTCACCATCGAAGACCGAGATGAAAACAACCTGCATATTAAAAAGGCACGGATGGGGTATCCAGGGTTGAATATTACCTTTCGGATCTACAGGGCAAAGGGAAATCTCCCGGCACATCTATCCGCTCACCATCATGAAAGTCGACAGTTGAATGATCATTCAACGGTCCTGTCATTCTGGAACGGAACGATAGCTTCAAGAGAATCAAATGCCTTTTTAAACAGAATATTTTGCCGCTCTTTTGCATTCCAGTACGATTGGTCATGAAAACAGGGATAGGCGTTTGTACAGATAACAGGCCGCCGTTCGAATGACAGAAAACATCCGGTCTCAAGTAACACAGGACACTGGTGCTTATGATTGTTGAGGATCAATTCCGCCATCGTTGCCTGCTCAGCCTCCGACATATCAAATATTGCGGCAAAGAAATCCAGATGGGTCAGGTTTCCCGGGAAATGCCATTTGCAGCACTCCCCTTTGCATATGGGAATGAAATTCCTGCAGGCCTGGGAATATCCCTTTTGGTCTGCAATGGCTTCCATCTGATATTTCAGGAAGATAATTTCTCTGATCCGCATTTCCGCAGCCTGCATTTTTTTCCCGGGCAATTTCCGGAACGCATCCATTGCGATCATGAGATTTTCATGCATGGCAGCCTGTATCCGCTTCATTTTCCAGCACCCCTGTTTTTTTCATTGATCAGACCCGAATCCCCCGACCAAACCCGTTTTAAAGGTTGTCCAATCGGTCGGGGACGATGGCCCCAGATTTTTATCGCCAAACACTACCACGATGATCCCAGGGGTGGGAACAAAAATCCCGGTCACAGAACGCCGGCAAACAATGATTCAACATCCTTCTTGTCTTCTGGTGAGTTGCGGCATTATATATACGTATCGTCCGCTGCAGAGGATGAAAGATATTGCACCGGATGATGCGGACTGCGAGAGGATCTGAACAACAACCGGTGTGGAGCCAAAATGACGATAAGGATTATCAGATTGGGCAGCCCGAGAGGGCAGGACGAAGGATTGCGTATCGGCACGGTTCGGCGCCCCCCACGGGGTGTAAAAAAATCGGACTATGCCTCGAAAAACTTCTATGACGTCTGGTTTCCAAATCTCGCCCCCAGCGAGGCGCTGTTGAAAGAGGCCTCGCCTCTCAGGGACGAAACTTCCTGGAAGACGTTCAAACGCAGATTCATCGCTGAAATGAAATCATCCGAAGCGAAGCGGGATCTCGATCTGCTCGCGGCACTCTCTCATCAGACCCATTTTTCCATCGGCTGCTACTGCGAGGACGAATCCCGTTGTCATCGCTCGATACTGAGGGAACTGCTTGAAAAAAGAGGGGCAAAGATCGCTTGAGTACAGCACCTGAATCAACACGCAATGAAAAGAATTGTTTCATGTCGGATGGTTCACACGTCTTCCCAAAATGGCTGACGGAATGGATGGCGACACGAAAGATCATCCTGTGGGGTGCGGCGGACCTTCGGGGATTTACCACGCCCCTTGATTTGCAAGGTAAAAGTTTTCCCCTTGCGTTGTCATGGGCGATCCCCATGACGCCTCGCATCATGGCCGGCATCCAAAACGGCCCCAACTCAGCATACGCCGATGAATATGCCAGGGTAAACAACCGTATCCATGAACTATCGCAAGCGCTGTCGGCCGAAATCAAAAGCAGGGGATTCCGATCCAAACCCCTGGCGGTTTCAGACCGGACAGACCGGATCAACATCAAGGGGGATTTTCCCCACAAGACGGCGGCCACCAGAGCAGGGATAGGGTGGGTGGGTCGCCATTGCCAGATCATCACGCGCCCCTTTGGGCCGTGGGTACGGCTTGGGACTGTTTTCAGCGACATCCCCCTGCCCTGCGGACCTGCCGTGGAGAAAAATTTCTGCGGCCGTTGCATGCGCTGCGTAGAGGCTTGTCCTGCAAAGGCCCTGAAAGGCGGAACATGGCATCCCGGGCTGCCCAGAACGGCGATATTGGACGCACAAGCCTGTGACCAATGGAAAAAGAAGCACTATCCCGCGTATCACAACGGGCACAATTGCGGCATCTGTTCGGCTGTCTGCCCCTATGGATTAAAAACCCTGAAAAGAAATTCGTCCCAAGAGGTTGCATCGAGAAGCCGCATTTAAATTCCGGTTGATCCCAAAACTGTAAAGGTCAAAAAGTCATGTTTCCAGGGTTCATGCAGCGCGTCAGGCTCATGAAGCCTGATGCCATGTGGAAGGAATATGAAAACCCCGATAAATGCAACCGTACCGAAGAGATCATCGTCGAAATTTACAACAAAACAAACTCTGAAGCGGCAAAACGATTTACTGGCTGCCGTCCGCCAAACCCTGGAATTGTTCATCTCCGGCCACGATCCCGAACAGATCTATGGCCGGATGCTCGACATCCTGGTGCAAGCCACCGAAAGCGCCTTCGGTTTTCTCGACGAGGTGCTGTACGATATCGATGGAAATCCCTACAAAAAAAGTCTGGCGTTATCCGACATTTCCTGGAGCAGCGAGTCCCATCGCCTCTATGAAGCGCTGAAAGCCCATAATCTCGAATTTCACAATCTCGACAACCTGTCCGGAGCGCCTGTTATCAAGGGTCGGGCCATCCTGGCCAATAACGCCTCTCGAGACCCCCTGTACAAAGGGATTCCCGAAGGCCATCCGCCGATCGTCCGTTATTTGGGAATTCCACTTTATTTGGGCGCCGAAATCATCGGCATGGTGGGCGTGGCCAACCGCCCAACCGATTACACCGAGGAAGTCGCGGAGTTCATCACCCCTTTGACCCAGGCATGCGCCGCCATAATCCACGCCCGGAGAATCGAGGAGAAAGAGCGGAAAAACCTGGCTGCCCTGAAGGCCGGCGAAGCCCGGTATCGCCGCATTGCCGAAAACATCTCCGATGTGGTCTGGGTTTCGGATCTTGACCTGAAAACAACCTATGTCAGCCCGTCAGTGGAAAGAATGCTGGGGGAATCCGTAGAGGCCCACCTTCAAAAAAGCATGGAAGAGAAGATTCCATCCGAACATCTGAAGCAGCTCCGTACCGCCCTGGCCGAGGAGTTGGAAAAGGAAGCCGATCCGAATTGCGATAAAAACCGCTCCCGTCTGATAGAAATGCAGCATTACCGGGCCGACGGCGGCCTCATATGGATTGCCGTGAACGTCTCCTTCGTGCGGGATGAACAGGGAAAACCGATCGGTCTTCAAGGGGTAACACGCGACATCACCGGGCACAAGCGGATGGAAGAGACCCAGCGGAGGCTTCAGGAAAGGCTTTCCCAAGCCGTGGAAATGGCTCTCCTGGGATACTGGGAATACGACGTCGCTTCTGATCAATTCATTTTTGACGATGCCTTTTACAAAATCTATCGCGTCACCGCCGAACAGATGGGCGGCTACACCATGTCATCCAGCGACTATGCCGAGCGATTTGTTCATCCGGAGGACCGTTGGGTGGTGAGCGATCAGATTCGAAAAGCCCTTCACACCATTGAAGTCTCCCATGACAGCCGGATCGAGCATCGGATTCTCTATGCCGACGGAACCGTCGGGCATATCGCCGTTCGTTTCTTTGTCGTCAAAAATGCACAGGGCAAGACGGTCAGAACCTACGGGGTGAATCAAGACATCACAGCCCGCAAAAAAGCCGAGGAGAGAGCCGCTAAACTCCAGGCCCAACTTTTTCAGGCTCAAAAGATGGAATCGGTGGGTCGCCTGGCCGGCGGAGTGGCCCATGATTTCAACAACATGCTGGGCGTGATTCTCGGTTATTCCGAGCTTGCCCTGGAGCAGGTCGACCCGTGCCAACCGCTCTTCGAAAGTCTGCATGAAATCCAGAAGGCCGCTGAGCGTCTCGCCCATCTGACCCGACAGCTGCTGGCCTTTGCACGGAAGCAACCCGTGACCCCCAGAGTGCTTGACCTGAACGATAAAGTGGAGGGAATGCTCCAAACGCTGCGCCGGATCATCGGAGAGGACATCGACCTGCACTGGCTGCCCGCTGCAAAGATCTGGCCGTTGCGGATCGATCCCGGTCAGATCGATCAGATCCTGGTCAACCTGTGCGTAAACGCTCGGGACGCCATGAGCGGAAGGAGCGGCCGGGTGACGATCCAAACGGGAACCCGTGTCTTTGAACCGCTCCAGTGCGTCGAGGATCCGGAGCACCGCCCCGGTGCATACGTGATGCTGGCCGTAGGCGACAACGGCAGCGGCATGGACCAGGAGAGCATAGACAACCTGTTCGAACCCTTTTTCACTACGAAACCGGTGGGCCGGGGAACCGGGCTGGGGCTTCCGACCATCTACGGTATTGTAAAACAGAACAAGGGGTCTATCCGGGTAGAAAGCGAACCGGGAATGGGAACGACATTTCGGATCTACCTTCCGAGACACTCGGCGGCTTCGGACATCAAGTCCTGAAATCTCATCATTATAATGTCGACCTGTTTGTGCAGCACCGTCGCACCGCGGAAGTCATTGACGCCCTCCGGATCCATCGCCCGGCCCTGAACGATCTTAAAGCCGATACCTCCGCAGCTATCCTTTTTTTCCGAATTATCAAAATATGAA